>JBBJNX010000173.1:0-5237 GCA_037721115.1 Candidatus Limnocylindria bacterium | reverse complement strand
TCCGATCATTCCTACGGAAGTACCGCTCCGCTCGGCAGGGTCCGCATCACGTCCCGATGGCCCGCCTGGCGCTCATGCATTGCCGGCCACTGGCAGCCGTGCGGCGACCAGACCGATGAGGTCGGCGACGCGGCAGCTGAAGCCCCATTCGTTGTCATACCAGGCGATGACCTTACCATCGTCCCGCCGGTCACCATCGTCATCGAGGAGTCGATGATCGGAAGGCCGCGTTGAGCTCGTCGACGGGGGTCGGTCGGCTGGCATCGGCGGTGAAGTCGACAACGCTGACCGTCGGGGTCGGGACGCGCAGGCTGAAACCGTCGAACGTGCTTTCGAGCTCAGGCATGACGAGGGCCAGCGCCCGGGTGGCACTACTCGTCGCCGGGACGAAGTTCTGGTCGGCGGCCCGCGCCCGGCGCGGGTCCTTGTGGGTCCGTGTCGAGCGGACGCTGCGACGTCGTGTAGCTGTGGATCGTGTTCATCAGCCCCCGCTCGATCGTCACGAGGTCGTGGACGACCTTGACGGCGCGGACAAGGCAGTTCGTCGTGCACGAGGCGTTGCTGATGATGTGGTGCCGCACATGGTCGTAGCGATCCTCGTTGACGCCGAGGTCGCGCCACGGCAGCGCAGCCGGATCGGTTCCTTGAAGACCTTGATCTCCCGACCGTCGACGATCACCGCGTCCTCGGTGTGATCGACTGTACCGGCATACGCCCCGTACGTCGAGTCGTGCTTGAAGTGGAGCGCGTTCATCGAGGTGTCGACGAGGTCGTTGACTGCGACCACCTCGACCGCCGGCATGCGCTCGATCAGCGCCTTGAGCGACTGTCGACCGATCCGGCCGAAGTGATTGATCCCGACCCGCACTGCCATGGCCTCATCCGCTCCTGACGTTCTCGTGGACCTCGATCGAGGCATTGGGATCACCGTGGGGCGGGACCGCGAACATCCCTGGCAACGGCCGTGAACGCCAGGGTGACGTGACCTCTTCGTCGGGAGCCGCTCTACATCCGGCGGCTTCGGGACAAGCTCGGCGACCATCCAGACTCCCCGATCTATGTCCAAACGGAGCGCGGCCTTGGATATCGCTTCATCGCGCCCTGATAGTCGACATAGCTGCGCATAACCTCGCGCTACGCTCGAAGTTGGAGGTGATCGCGTGACTAATCCGAGTATCAAGGTCCGACTCGTCCCCTGGGACGATTCCCGCTTCGTGCACGAGTTCGAACGTGCTCGTGAGCAGGCGATCGACGTGGGCTTGACGATCAACGGGCCGAAGGCCGCGGCGCGGGTCGAGCAGCTGCTGAGGTCCGGCGCTATCCGGACGCGGCCGTGGACGTCGAGCGAACCGTCGAGGAGGCCCTCGAGCACGCAGCTCACTGGACGATCAGGCGCGAGGGGAAGGGGAATCCGGCCTCCGACCGGTAGGTGGTCGTGGTTGCGCGATCCGACACGCCTAGGAGGTCGCGCACGACGGACCGAAGGCGCTACCTGCCCGGGCCGGGCTTCGACCACCCCGAAGCTGCCTGCGAAAGCCGGTGAGGCCCCCCAGGCACCCGATCGATGATGTGCTCGACCACCAAGCCGTCGAGTGCCAGCGCATCCGCGATCAGTCGCCGATGACAGCGCCACCAAACGGTCTCGGCGCACATGAGCGCCAGCGATTCGCCGGCCTTCGCCCGCTCCTCCAGCCCGATGAGCGCCGCGCGGAACTCGGGCGTCGACATGTAGGCGCTGTACGCGGCGAAGGAGGATGAGCGCCAGCCGGTGTCGGGCGGCGTCGCCCCGGCCACCGACCGACGGCCGCCGAGCGCCTCGCCCCACCACTCGTAGCGGATGCCATGCGCCTGAAGGTCGGCTGCGAGCCGCTCCTGTGACAGATGCGGCTGCCGCCGACCGGTCGGATAGCGACGGACGTCGATCAGGGTGGCGACCCCGGCCGCCCGCAGCAGCGAGGCCAGCTCGTCCGTCGTCCGGGCGCCGTGACCGATGGTCCGAACGAGTGCCACAGCATCGATCATGCCCGAGGGTTCCACGTGACCGCTGCTCACCGCACTAACGGCCAGTGCTGCGCACCCGGCCGGACGCCATCACCGCCCGCGCGGCGTTCCCGTATATGGTTCGGTCGGACCCGATGAGTCGCCGGCGCAAAAGTCAGTGAGGTGCTCCGATGAAGGTCTTACTCGCGCTCGACGGCTCCGCGCCGTCGCTGGTCGCCCGCGATCTCGTCGTCGACCTCTCCTGGCCGGCCGGGACGGCCCTCCACCTGCTCGCAGCGTACCAGCTGCCCGTGGACTGGACCGCAGGCATGGGCTCGACCAGTGACTGGATCGGCGACACCGAGAGCACCATGCGCGACCAGCTCGAGGACGAGCTACGGGCCCTTGCCGGCCCGTTCATCCAGCACGGCCTGGACGTGAAGCGCCACGTCTTGCGTGGCCGAGCGGCTGGCACCATCAACGATCTTGCCGCTGAGATCGGTGCCGACATCATCGTCACCGGCTCGCGCGGTCGTGGGCAACTGCGTTCGATGCTCCTTGGATCGGTCGCCGACGAGGTTGCGGCGGACGCGTCGTGTTCGGTGCTCGTGGCACGGGGACCAAGCGTCTCCCGCCTTCTCGTGGCGACCGATGGTTCAGCCGGTGCCAAGGTCATCCCGGAGCAGCTGGAGCGGTGGGGATCCTTCCGGAATTGCCTGGCCGATGCTGTAGCGGTCTCCATACCGGACAGCCCTGCCTTCGAGCTGATGGTCGGCCTCTATACCCTCGGCGACGAACGCCTCGCTGGCAAGCGTCGCGAGCTCCGCAGCCGGTATCAGGCCGATGCCGACACGATGGCCGAGCGGCTGACGGCGATCGGGATCCCCACCACGGCTCACCTCCGCGGTGGCGATCCTGCTCGCGAGATCCTGGCGACCGCCGAGGACCAGGGCGCCGATCTGATCGTCATCGGATCGCGCGGTCTCGGCGGTCTGGCGCGCTTGCTGCTCGGCAGCGTGGCGCGCAAGGTCCTCATCCACGCCCATTGCTCCGTGCTGATCGTGCGCAATCAAGGATCGTCTCGATGAGGACGCGTTCCCAGCGGGACTCGCTGGAGCACGTGCTAATGCGCTTGGCGATCAGCCGTCGTTCGAGCTCATCGGCGATCATTCGTCGAGCCGGAGCTGCTCCTTGGTCCGTCCGCGGCCAGACACGATCCACGAGGATGCGATATCCATCATCCGGCGTCGGCGCCTCGTAGGCTCGCTTCAGTCGGACGTTCGATGCGGTCATGGGAGCTTGCTAGGCTCGGGTGGATCGCGTGAGACGCGCGAGCCGGAGGGCTTCCGGACGATCAGAGGATACCGGCATCGTGCCGAGACCTCGCCTCGTCGAGTCGATGGGCGATATCGGTCGGCGCGCCGGCGAGGAGCGACCCGAGTGCCTCCGTAAGTGCCCCGAGTGAGCCATCGCAGATCGCCGTGACGGCGGCCTCCGTCGCCATATCGACCCATGCCGCGCACGCCGCGGGTAGTTCCTCCGATTCCAAGGGACCGAGCAGGTCGACGGCGATCGAGCGCAGCTCACCATGGAGACGCCTCCGCGCTCCCCGTTCGCGTCACCGACCGCGCCAGCGACGACAGACGACCCGAACTCGCGTTCGGTCGGAGACGATAGTCGCCTGCTCGATGGTCATCGATCAGGCTCCCACGGCCGCAGGCCTTCCCACCGATCCCTGAAAACGTGTGGGCCTGGATCCGCTCATGTGCGCTTCTCCCCACGAACTGGCTGACTCATGGCGAACCTAGTCCCGGGTCCTGAACGACCGATGGAACAGACGTGAGTGCCCCGTGAAGACCCGATCGGCGTCGCTGGCGAGGATGTGGTCGATCCAGAACCTCGCCACCGACGCACTGATCAGGTCGCATCAGCGATCATCCGCGAGTCTGCGTCAGTCGCGGACCATCTCAGCCGGGTACTCGGACGGATGGTCCGTCCGATCCTTGTCACTCGTCCGGGCGATCATGGCCAGTGTCTCATCGACGGTCATGCCATTGTCGTCAGCGGCCCGCTTGACATCCTCGTACGTGATGTTGATGGCGGGCTTGCCCATGGCATCGTGGGCACGCATGCATCCACAGTTCAGGCACATCGTTGAAGTCCTCCTACTGGCTTCTGTTTGCCGTTGACTCAGTGGACTTCTGTCCGCTAGGGGCCACCGGGCATCTCTTGAAAGACCACGCAACAACGATCCGGCTGCGGGGCGAGCTCCGGCCGAAACCTCGAGTCCAACGCAGTGGCGACCCCTTTCGCCCAAGCGAGGTTCATCCCGCACGTCAGCCCAGGATGGTTCGCGACGAGGGCGTGATACGGGCAGTTCCGGAGGCGGATGGCGTCGCCCGGACCGAGATCCGGTTCGTACCCGGCCTGACGTAGCAGGTCGATCAGCACTGTCAGTCGCCGACGATGGCTCGGTCGTGGTCCCGCATTCCTTCGAGCCTCGAGCGCGATCTCCGTTCCGCGCTCCCGGGCTACTTCGGTCACGGCGTCGGTGTCCGACATGGCCCCCGGCCGGTCCAGCCCCTCGGCGAGCATCTCCGCCATCTGTTCGTATCGCCGCGGTGGGAAGGAGACGGCGACTTCGGCCTCCGCTCGCCGATAGAGCTTGGCTGGACGTCCGGCTCCTGGTCCGCGGCGGCCGTTGCGGCGCCGGTACTCCGCCATGAGCAGACCACCCAATAGGAGGCGATCGAGATGGAAGGCCGCGAGTTCACGACTGACACCCAGCGCTGCTGCTACATCGTCGCGGCCGACCGGCTCGCGACTCGCGGCCACCAGCTCATACACTCGGCGGCGGTTCCGGTCGGCGAGGAGGGCTAGCGTCTCGATCGCATCCACGGCGGGGCCCTCGTTCGTCATGACGCCACTCTATCAGAAACGCAGGCTATGGAAAGAAAACCACACCCGTTTCCCGGCCCCGCGCCGCTATTCGGCGTCATCCAGTCGAACCACTACGTTCGTTTCGCCCTCCCTCCGGTAGGTGACGCGGATCGGCTCAGCCAGGGCCTGGTGCTCCCTGAGGTGTGAGGCTGGGAAGCCGGCATCCGCGGAGTCCACGGCACCGAGCGAGAAGCGCAGCGCCTCTCCCTCGTCGGTCCGCAACGTGAAGGCCTCGATGTCGGCCGGCGAGTCGCCCACCACCTCGAGCACGAGCCCTTCTACGGTCCGGACCGGTGCCTCGGCACCTCCACAGCCCA
>JBBJNX010000172.1:0-5257 GCA_037721115.1 Candidatus Limnocylindria bacterium | reverse complement strand
CCAGAGGATCACCACCAGGATGGGTACCAGCAGCAGGCTCAGTCCGCCGGGGATGAGGCGACCGAACAGCGTGGCGGCGATCCCGGCCGTCGCGGGGATGGCGTAGCGGGCAAGGCCAAGCTCCGATCGCGCCGGGCCGATGACGCGGATCGCCACGATGCCGCCGATCAGCAGCTGGCCGGCGACCGCGACCGCCAGCCAGACCGGTTCGACAAACCACCCTGCCGCTGCCACCAGCGCCTGTGCCAGCGCCAGCGCCAGCGCGACCGCCGCGGGCTTCTCGATCCGGCGCAGGATCGCGAGCCGCCGGCGATCGCTGAAAAGCCTGGTGATCATGCCAAACGCTCGAGCAGCTCGTCCGCCGTGCGGGTGGCCAACACCTGATCAGCGTTGAGCCATGCCCGCCGAGCGAGGTCGACCGCATATCGTTGCTGACCCAGCTCCTCCGTCCGATGCGCGTCGGAGGCCACGGTCAGCAGAGCACCAGCCCGGCCCGCGGCCCGCGCCAACACATCGTCAAGGTCGAGGCGCGGGCTGCCATTGATCTCGAGCGCGGTTCCGGTGCGCGCGGCCGCCTCGAAGACGCGCGGCCAGTCGAGCGGCAGCGGGTCGCGGCGGTTCACGATGCGCCCGGATGGATGCGCCAGCACGTCCACGTGCGGATGTTCGATTGCGGCGAGGGCACGAGCCGTCAGCTGTTCGCTGGACTGGCCGCGTCCAGTATGAATGCTGGCGATGACCACGTCGAACCGAGCCAGCAGCTCGTCGGGATAGTCGAGGCTAGCGTCCGCCCGGATCTCGAGCTCGATGCCGTGCAGGATGCGAAAGGGCGCGAGCTCAACATTGATCCGCGCGATCTCGACGCGCTGCTCCTCGACGCGGTCGGGGGCCAGCCCGCGCGCGACACCGAGCGATGGCGAATGATCGGTGAGCACGATGTACTCGTGACCGATGTCGCGCGCCGCACGCGCCATGACCTCGATGGTGTCCACCCCATCGGTCCAGTTCGAATGCGTGTGGGTGTCGCCTCGAATCTCCTCGTGGGTGACCAGCGTCGGCAGGCCGCCCGCGCGCGCGGCCTCGATCTCGCCGTCTCCCTTTCGCAGCTCCGGCGCCATCCACGGCAGATCGAGGCGCTCATATGCCTCCGCCTCGTCCGCCGCGAGCAGCAGCTCCCCGGTCTCGATGACCTTGAACCCCTTCTCCGAGAGCGACCAACCGCGGTCCAACGCCATGCCGCGCAGGGCAATGTTGTGGTCCCTACTGCCAGTGAAATGGAGAAGGTGGGTGCCCCAGGCGGCCGGTGGGCAGACCATGAGGTCGACCTGCGGACCATCGCGCAGCACGATGCTCGACTTGTCGGTGCCCGCGGAGAGCACCTTCTCGACTTCGGGCAATCCGTCGAGCGCAGCGATGAGCGCTTGCGGATCGTCGACCGCGGCGAGCAGATCCAGGTCGCCGATGGTCGGACGGCGGCGTCGAAGCGAGCCCGCGACCTCGATGCGATGCACGCCACGCACGTCCCGAAGGCGCGCCACGAGGTCGGCGATCAGCGCATCGGCATCGTGAATGAGGAGGCGAGTGCTGCGACGCTCGATGCGTGAGATGCCCTCGAGAATGTTCTGCTCGGTGCGGGCAGAGAGGCCCTTCACTTCCCGCAGTCCGCCGGATTCCGCCGCGGCGCGCAGGCCATCGAGCGAGTCGATGCCCAGGGTCTGGTGGACCAGCCGGACGGTCTTCGGGCCAACCCCCGGCACGCGAAGCATGTCGAGCAGGCCGTCGGGCACTTGGGCCCGGAGGCGATCGTAGTAGGCAAGCTGCCCGGTTTGGGCCAGCTCGGCGAGTTTCGCGCTCAGCGCCGCCCCGGCGCCCGGCAGCGCCGGTGGCTCGCCGCGCCGGAAGAGGACCGCGACGTCGTCGGGATAGCGCTCGACAGCGTCGGCCACTCGCCGATAGGCCACTGCCTTGAACACGACCTCGCCGAGGATCTCGAGCATGTCGCCGATCTCGTTGAAGATCCGCGCCAGCTCTCCATTGCTGATCGTCGTGCCGTCGCTGCGCGACACGCTCCGTGGCCGAGGCATCGGCCAATTCTAGGTGGACCACCGACGTGGCATGGTGCGCCACTCCGGGAACGGCACCCGAATCGGGCATCGGCTGTCGTCCGGTGTGTTTCCCAATGCCTGCTCCCGCCGAACTGTCAGTTGGGATGCGCGCGAACGTGCCATCACCGACCCTGCGCGATCTGATTGGCTGTAGGCTCCGCGAATCTGGCGGCAGGACGGAGACCCGAACCCGTTCAGGCGCCGATGGGATGCCAGACCGTCTTGATCTCCACGTATTCGCCGATCAGATACGGCGATTGCGCCCCCTCCGAGAGCCAGTCGTAGCGTTCAAGGCCCGATGACGGCGTGCGCACGAAGCGCTTCACATTTTCGACCGCGATCTCCTCGAGCTTCGTTGCCTCATCCGGCGCCGCGCCAAAGGCATCCAGTGCGTTGACATCCATGTGCCCGGCCAGGTGACCGACGAGCTCCCGACGCAGGCCAGTGATGAGGTTGACGACACCGTCCGGCACGTCGGACGTGGCCAGCACCTCGGTGAGCGTCACCGCCGGCAGCGGGCGCGTCTCCGATGAGATGACGACCGCGGCGTTGCCGCTCACAATGATCGGGGCCAGCCGGCTCACCAGACCGAGGAGGCTCGATTCTTCCGGCGCGATCATCCCGACCACGCCGGTCGGCTCAGGAACGCTGAAGTTGAAATAGGAGCCGGCGACCGGGTTCACGGTGCCGATCATCTGCGGGTACTTGTCGGCCCATCCGGCGTACCAGACCCAGCGGTCGATGGCCGCGTCCACCGCTCGCGTGGCCCTAACGCGCGAGATGCCCTCGGCGGCCATGACCTCGGCCACGAACTGGTCACGTCGCCCCTCCATGAGCTCGGCGATCCGGTAGAGAATCTGCGAACGGTTATAGGCCGTCTTGGCCGCCCAGCCCGGAAAAGCCTTGCGCGCCGCCCGAACCGCTTCGCGAATGTCCTTGCGGGTGCCGCGGCTGGCGTTGGCAAGCAGCTCGCCCCTGGCGCCGAAGATCTCGTAGGCCCGCCCGGATTCGGTCCGCGGAAACCCGCCGCCGATGTACAGCTTGTATGTCTTGCGCACGCCGATGCGATCTCCGCCGCGAGCCGGAACCCCGTTCGTGGTCGCAAGCGGCTGCGCGGCCCGCTGGTCGAACACCGAGGCCCTTCGCTTGCTTGCGGTCCTCGTGCGCGTTGCCATCAGCCTCGCTGCTCCGTCTCCGGTCGCTCCACCAAGAGCGTGACCGCCGGCGTGTCGGCCACCGGCCGGTGCTCGATCCCCGCCGGCACGACGTACAGGTCGCCGGGCGCCAGCTGCACGGGCTCTGTGCCCGCCATCTCAATCCGGAACGTGCCCTCCCAACAGAGAAATAGCTCGTCCTCTTCGTGGGTGTGCCAATCGAACGCACCGTCCAGCCGCGCGAGGCGCACGATCGTGTCGTTGGCCGTGACGAGATCGACCGGTCGCCACGGCTCGGGGGTCGCGGCCGCGGTCGCCGGAATCGAGACGACGCTCATCGGTGAGTCGTCCCGTTGCCGGACAGATCGAGATACGCGCCGAGGCCGTGGATGCCGCCCTCCCGTCCGTAGCCGGACTCCTTGTAGCCTCCGAACGGCGACGTGGGGTCGAATCTGTTGAACGTGTTCGCCCAGACCACGCCCGCGCGCATGGCATTGACCATCTTGAAGATGCGGCTTCCCTTCTCGGTCCACACACCAGCGCTGAGGCCGTACGGAGTGTTGTTGGCCTTCTCGATGGCCTCCTCGGGGGTGCGGAAGGTGAGCACCGACAGCACTGGACCGAAGATCTCCTCCTGCGCGATCCGATGCGACATCGACACGCCGGTGAAAAGTGTTGGACGGAAGAAAAAGCCCCGCGTCGGCAACTCGCAATCGGGTTGGAAGATCTCGGCGCCCTCCGCGATCCCCGACTCGACCAGCTCCTGCACCTTGGCCAGCTGTCCGGCAGAGTTGATGGCGCCGACATCGGTGTTCTTGTCGAGCGGGTCGCCCACCCGCAGCGTTCCGAGGCGCGCCTTGAGCTTGTCGATGAGCGGCTCGTAGACGGATTCCTGCACGAAGAGGCGGCTGCCGGCGCAACACACCTCGCCCTGGTTGAAGTAGATGCCGTTGACGATTCCCTCGATCGCCTGGTCGAGCGGCGCATCGTCGAACACGATGTTGGCCGCCTTGCCCCCAAGCTCGAGCGTCACCTTCTTGCCACTCCCGGCCAGCGTCCGGGCGATCATCTTGCCCACCGCCGTCGAGCCCGTGAACGCAACCTTGCTGACGTCAGGATGCGTGACCAGCTCCATCCCGATCTCGCCCGGTCCGGTGATGATGTTCACCACGCCCGGCGGCAGATCGGCCTGGCGCACGACATCGGCGAACAGGTAGGCCGTCAACGGGGTTGTCGAGGCGGGCTTCAGCACGACTGTGTTGCCCGCGGCCAGCGCCGGCGCGATCTTCCAGGCCAGCATGAGCAGTGGGAAGTTCCACGGAATGACCTGCGCCGCCACGCCCAGCGAGCGCGGATCACGGTTGGGGAACGCGTACTCGAGCTTATCGGCCCAGCCAGCGTAGTAGAAGAAGTGCGCGGCGGCGAGCGGTACGTCGACGTCGCGCGACTCCTTGATGGGCTTGCCGGAGTTCATGGACTCCACAACGGCGAACTCGCGTGCGCGCTCCTGCATGATCCGGGCGATCCGATACAGGTACTTCGCTCGTTCTCGGCCCGGCAGGTTCGACCAGGTGGACCGATGTGCCTCGCGTGCAGCGCCGACCGCACGGTTCACGTCGGCCTTGCTCGCATGCGCTACCTTCGCCAGCGCCTCCTCGGTGGCCGGGTTGATGACGGTGAACGTCTTGCGCGGCTTCGACGCCGCGAACTCGTTGCCGATGAAGAGGCCGTACTCGGACTCGATGCGAATGTGGTCAGTGGCCTCGGGCGCGGGGGCGTATTCCCATGGGTTTTCGCCCGTTGCCAGGCCCCACGAGTTCGGCGCCGGGCGTGCCTCGGGCTTCTTGGTGAGGGTCATCGTGCGTGATTATCGCACTCCTGCCATCGGAACCTCTGAGCATGAACCGCAGGCGGGCGGCTCGTCAGCTCACCGTGCCGGCCAGGTCGATCGATTCCATCCAGCGCACGCCGTTCGCCTCCTCGAGATCAAGTGCCTCG
>JBBJNX010000171.1:0-5260 GCA_037721115.1 Candidatus Limnocylindria bacterium | reverse complement strand
CGATGAGCACGCGCCGATCTGCGGCGGTCACCAGGAACTGGGATCCGGTCACGCAACCGGCCGCGCCGAGGAATTGGATGCTGATGCTCACGAAGCCTCCACGAGGTCGGGGACGAAGATGAGACCTTCGATCGCATCGTCGCCGACACGACCGATGAACAGGCCGGCGGCACCACGGCCGCCGTTCGTGACGGTGGCAGGATCGATGCCGATCGTCTCGGCGTATCCATCGCAGCTTCCCGCAAGCCCGTCGCAGAGGCGGACCGCGTCGTCCACGACCCGGACGGTCCCTTCGAGCCAGATCCAGCCGGGCGGCTCCTGGTCGACCGCCACGGAGGGATCGAAGGTCTCGTCTCCTCGTGGCCGATGGACCACCCACGGCTCGCCCGGACAGGTCGTCTCGGGCGGCCCGTCCGTTTCCGGGCCGCGTCCCTGGACCGACGTATCGGAGCCGACGATCACGCTAGATGAATCATCCGGCGCCGCACGAGAGGCGAAAGCCACGAGGCCGCCCTCGGCAGGACCCCAGCGGAGCTCGCCATTTGCCGCATAGGCGGACCCGTCGGCCGGGTCGATGAACATGCGAGTCCCAGGGCACCACGCCACCGCGACGCCAAGGCGTGACTGCGCCTGGCGCCCCTGCGCATCGAGGACCCAGGTGCCAAGGTCAGGATCGTTGACGATGAAGACCGGCCGGCCGTCATCGAGGATGGTCGCCGTCGCCATGCCGCTCGCCGGCAGGTTGAGAATGGCGCGATCCCCGCGGATCGGGGTGGCGATGCCGCCGAAGATGTAGGCGTAGCCGACTGCCATGACGGCGACCACCAGGACCGCGAGGCCGATGAGCAGTCGATGGCCGAGGTCTCTCACGACCCGATGATGCCATGCGGCGCCGTATCATCGGCGCATGGGGTATCCGATCGAGCCGCCGATCCCGCCGATGCTCGCCAAACCGACGCCTGCCATCCCGGCCGGCGAGGGCTGGATCTATGAGCCGAAATGGGACGGATTCCGCGCCCTCGTCTACCGCGATGGCGCCGATCTCCACATCCAGTCACGCGATCTGAAGCCGCTGAATCGCTATTTCCCCGAGCTGGAAGAGCCGTTGCGGGCGGTGGGTGGACCGGACGCGCGGTTCGTGCTGGACGGGGAGGTGGTCATTGCGCGGCCCGACGGTGGCCTCGACTTCGACTCGCTGCTGCTGAGGATCCACCCGGCGGCCTCGCGCGTGCGGATGCTGGCGGAAGCCTCGCCCGCTTCATTCGTCGCCTTCGATTGCCTCGCCGAGGCTGATGACGACCTGCGCCCCCGCTCCTTCGCTGAACGGCGCAAGCGACTCGCTGGCCTCCTCGCGGATCCTCCGCCATCGGTGCGGCTCACCCCGTCGACGACGGATCCGGCCCTTGCGCAGCACTGGTTCGACGTCTTCGAGGGTGCCGGCCTGGATGGGGTCATCGGCAAGCGCGCGGACGGTCCGTACGCACCGGGCAAGCGGACGATGGCCAAGATCAAGCACGCTCGAACTGCGGATTGCGTGGTCGCCGGCTTTCGCTGGCACAAGAACGGTCCGGGCACGCTGATCGGCTCGCTCATGCTGGGTCTCTACAACGACGCCGGCGACCTCCAGTCGGTCGGTGTCACCTCGTCATTCACGATGGCCAAGCGCGCCGAGCTGGTCGAGTTCCTCGAGCCGTATCGCTCCGGCGGCATGGAGGATCACCCGTGGCGCGACTGGGCGGCTGCGGAGGCATCCGCCGTCGAGCAGGGCAGGCGCCTCCCGGGGGCCCAGTCGCGGTGGAACCGCGGCAAGGACCTGTCCTGGGAGCCGGTGCGTGTCGAGCTTGTGGTCGAGGTTGCATTCGACCACCTCCAGGGCGACCGCTTCCGCCACGCCACCACCTTCCGCCGATGGCGCCCTGATCGGTCGCCCGCGGACTGTCGCTACGACCAGCTCACCGAGACGTCATCCGCCCTGCTGGCCGACCTCTTCGGCAGCTGACCCACCGCTTTCGCGCCCTTCCTCTCAGATTCTCACCCCACGAGCGTTAGGGTGGATGGCGGCGGCCACAACCGGAACCCGCGACGTGGAGGAGGGGTGTAATCCTCGCACGTTTCGCGGGGAGAGAATCCGACAACCTTCGGCCCCTGGGTTCAGGCATAGCTCTCCAGCCATGAGAATCTGATAGGAAATCCAGCGTCACGACTCCGCGTACACTCGTTCAACCCATCCGTCATGGAGATCGCGATACGTGTCCGTCGTCCTTGATTCGAACGCCGCCGTCAACGACCTCGCCGACCGATTCTGGGACGGGGTCCTCGAGCGAGATCCGCTGTGGGCGACCGTTCTCGGCGACGAGCGGTTCAACGACCGCTGGCCGAACCTTGGAGCTGATGGTCGCGCTGCCGACGCGGCGGCGTATCGGTCCGTGCTCGAGGAGGCTCAAGCGTTCTCGTCCGACGGGCTCGACACGGAGCAGGTCATCACGCGCGATCTGCTGATCCTGGTGGTGGAGAACCAGCTCGAGGCGCTGGCGCAGAAGCAGTACCAGCTGGCGGTTGATCACATGACCGGGCCGCAGGTCTGGCCGGCGGAGGTGGCGCAGTACCAGCCGGTCGACAGCCCCGAACGGGTCGAGCTTCTGCTGACCCGATACGAGCGTTACCCGGCCATGATCGAGCAGTACATCAGCACGCTCAGCGAGGGGGTCGCCGATGGACGAACCGCCGCGGCCATGCCCGTTCGGCGCGCCATCGAGCAGATCGACCGGCTCCTGAGCCTGCCCGCCGCTGAGGCGCCTTCGGCCACGATGGTCAAGGTCGAGGGTGAGGATCGGGCGCGCGTCGCCGACGCCGTGCAGAAGCATATCTACGCGGGGTTGCGTCGTCTGCGCGACTATCTCGCCGAGGAGTACGAGCCGCATGCACGCCAGCAGCCCGGGCTGTCGGCGACGCCCGGAGGCGACGAAGCGTATCGGCTCGCGATCCGCCTGCAGACGACCGTCGCCACCACCGCGGAGGAGGTTCACGCCTTCGGATTGGCCGACCTCACCTCGATCGAGGCCGAGAAGGACGAGATTGCCCATCGCCTGGGCCACGCCGATCGCCACGCTCTCCGCGAGGCGTTGGCTGAGGATGAGGCGAATCACACCTCCGATCCCGACGCCCTGGTTCGGCTGGCCCAGGAGCAGACGGACCGCGCATTCGCCGTGGCGCCGCAGTATTTCGGACGCCTGCCCTCGGCGAACTGCTACGTGAAGGCCGTCGAGTCCTACCGCGAGGTCGAGTCGCCGCCCGCGTTCTACATGCCACCGTCCGTCGACGGCTCCCGCCAGGGCCAGTACTACATCAACACCTATCAGCCGATGGAGCGGCAGCTCCACAAGATCGCGGCGATCACCTTCCATGAAGCGACGCCAGGCCACCACTTTCAGATCGCGATCGAGATGGAGCTCGACGGGTTGCCCGCCTTCCGAACGCTTGGCGCCCGCATGGCCGGCGTCGCCTACGTCGAGGGCTGGGGACTGTACTGCGAGCGACTCGCCGATGAGATGGGCCTCTACGCGTCTGACGAGGAGCGGCTCGGAATGCTCGACGCACAGTCCTTCCGAGCGGCTCGCCTGGTGGTCGACTCGGGACTGCACGCCATGAACTGGACGCGCGAGCAGGCGATCGAGTTCATGCATGAACGTGGCTCGCTCCCCCCGGTCGATGCGGCCATCGAGGTCGATCGCTACACGATCTGGCCGGGGCAGGCGCTCTCCTACAAGCTCGGCCAGCGCGAGATCGAGCGCGCTCGTGCCGAGGTTTCGGCAGCGATGGGGGATCGGTTCGATCTGCGCGCCTTCCACGACGAGCTCTTGGCACATGGCACCCTGCCGCTCGCGACCCTGCGCCGCGAGATCCCCGGCTGGGTGGAGGCCGCAGTCACCGAAGGACGCTGAGGCTACGTTGCGTCGCCCTGAGTCCATCGGACTTGGCGGACGCCACGTTCGGCTCGAACCACTCGATGAGCGCCATCGGCCCGACCTCGAAAGGGCCGCCGCCGAGGATCCGGACGCGCTACGGCTTGGCGCGCTCCTCCTCACGCTCCACGGCTGGGATGCCTGGTATGGCGAAGCTGTCGACGGCATTGCGGATGGCCGTTACGTCGCGTGGGCGACCGTCGAGCTGGCGACCGGTCGCGCCGTCGGCTCGACCCGCTTCGGGGATATCGATGTCCCGTCGGAGCGACTCGAGATCGGCTGGACATGGCTCGCGCCGTCACGTTGGCGAACGGCCCTGAATACCGAAACCAAGCTGCTCCAGCTCCACCACGCTTTCGACGAGCTCGGGGCGGGTCGCGTGGCGCTCAAGACCGATGGGCGCAACCTGCAATCGCAAGCCGCCATCGATCGCATCGGCGGCGTTCGCGAGGGGACGCTCCGTCGCCACCTGCGCATGCCCGACGGCTTCATTCGCGACAGCGTCTACTACTCCATCCTTGCGAGCGAGTGGCCCGTGATCCGTTCGCGCCTCGAGGAACGGCTCCAGCGCGGCTGATCACCACGTAGCGCCGGGAATAAGGGCTATTCCGACCAGGGGTCGTAATCGGGATCCGGTGGTTCAGCTGTGGGACGCAGCTCAACGGGGACGTTGCGGAGGTTGACGCGGATTCGCCACCAGACCTTGTAGCGGCCGCGCATGCCGTCCACCAGCACGTCCTCCGGATCGCGGACGGATGCGGCGGCCTCGGGATGCCGTGCGCGCCAGCTGTCGAGGCCGGCGAGCGCATCGGCCTTGTCGGCTGCCTGCGAGATCACCAGCAGGGGCTGAGAGGATCGTCGTCGGCCGGTGGGCGGGACGGTGCCATCGGCGTTGCGCGCGGGCGCCGAGGGAAGCGCCGGCGAAACTGAGCCCGCCCGGCCGGGCGGAGCACTCGGATCCGAAGCTGCCGTCTGCGCAGGAATGCGCCGTTTAGAGGGCCGGACTCGCGGAGGCTCGCCGGCCTGTTTGGCGTAGTGCGGTGGCCACGGCGCGTCGCCGAGCCCCTCGGCCTCGTGGCGCTCGACCAGCTCCAGCAGCGGGTTCAGCGAGAATGCCGCGTCGTCGATCCCGGCGCCCACGTCGCCCAGCGCCCCATACCGCGCGGGCAGGGATCGCAGGGTGAAGTCGCCCAGCTCCGCCGATGGAACCTCGTCCCAGGTGAGCGGCGCGCTGACGGTCGCATCAGGGCGCGGCCGCACGGAGTAGACGGATGCCACGGTCCGATCCTTCGCGTTCT
>JBBJNX010000170.1:0-5268 GCA_037721115.1 Candidatus Limnocylindria bacterium | reverse complement strand
GGCGTCTGGGCAGTTCGCCGCGGCGATACCGGCAAGCTGAAGATGTGGACCGGCATCACCCTCGTCCTTGGCGTGCTCTTCCTGATGGGCCAGATCTACGACTACAGCCAGCTCGGTTTCTCGATCGCAGATGACGCCTTCGGGACCACGTTCTATACGCTGACCGGCTTCCACGGCGCCCACGTGTTCGGTGGCGCGGTGGGACTGACCATCATCCTGGCGCGCGCCATGCGCGGGCAGTTCAGCGCCCGGAATCACGTGGCTGTCGAAGCGGTCAGCATGTATTGGCACTTCGTCGACGTCGTGTGGATCGCCGTCTTCTCCACCATCTACCTGCTGCGCTAGGGAGGAACGATCACGCCTGACACCGCCATCGGCTTCGTTCTCCTGGGGATCGGCATCATCGTCGTGCTGGGTGTCGTGTTCGCCATCTCCTCACGTGGTGGATCGGCGCGAACGGCCGGGAGCCCGCCCCGCGGCGTGCATATGCCCGGCCCGAGCTTCCTGCCAGTGGTCCTGTCCGTGGCGGCAGCGCTCATGGGCGCCGGCCTGGCGTTCCGCGGCGAAGACCAGCTCGCCAACCCGTTCCTCGCCATTCCCGGGCTCCTCGTCCTGGTGATCGGATCGATCGCCTGGGTCCGAGCGGCCAATCACGAGTGGCGGGAGGTCGAGCACGGTTCCCACGACGATGGACCGGCGCACTGACTCGCCGATGACCGCAGCCACGGCCGCGCGGCGCGGCACGGATCTCCGCCGACTTGGACGGACGCACCTGGTCATTGCCGCGACGCTCCCGCTCATTCTGATGTCCGCGCTCGGGGCGTTCCTGGTGTGGCGAGCCCCCGCGGTCTCGCCGACCGCCATCGGCAATGTCGCGCCAGACTTTTCGCTGGCCGACCTTGACGGCAATCCGATCCGCATGGCTGACCTTCGTGGCCGGCCGGTCATCGTCAACTTCTGGGCGAGCTGGTGCGGACCCTGCGTGGAGGAGTTCCCACTCCTGAGCGAGGCGGCGACGCGGCATGCCGATGACGGGCTCGTGGTGGTCGGGATCGTGTGGCAGGACAAATCCGAAGCGGCGCGCACGTTCATGGCCCGCAACGATGCGACGTGGAGCTCGGCCATGGATCCGGGCGAGCAGGTGGCGAGGGACTATGGCATCCTCGGGCCGCCGGAAACCTATTTCATCGGCCGCGATGGGACGATCGTGGCGCGACAGATCGGACAGATCTCGGCGACATCGCTCAACAAGAAATTGGCCGCCATCATCGAGGAGTGAGCATGGAGAGCAATCTACCTGCGACCCGGGACGATACCTCCGATCCCCGAGGACAGGCGTCCGAGCCGCTCGCGCGCAATCAACCACTGAGCGTGGCCTTCCTGCCGCTGGCACTCGCCACATTCATCATCCTCGCGTTGATCATCGCCACCTGGACATTTTTGGCCGCCACCACTTTGGCCGCCACCACCTGAGCGTGCACCAGCCGGCCGTCGAGCTCCGCGGGCTCCGCAAGTCCTACGGCTCGAGCGAGGCCGTCCGCGGCATCGACCTGCGTGTCGAGCGTGGCGAGGTGTTCGCGCTGCTCGGCCCGAACGGGGCGGGAAAGACCACGACCGTCGAGATTCTCGAGGGTCATCGCAGCCGCTCCGCGGGAGAGGTGAGCGTCCTCGGGCACGATCCGGGTCGTAACGAGCGTGCCCTGAAGCAGCGCCTCGGGATCGTCCTCCAGCAGACGGGCGTCGACGAATACCTCACCGTGCGCGAGGTGGTGCAGATGGTCGCCGGCTACTACCCGCGACCGCGTGATGTTGACGAGGTGCTCACCCTCACTGGCCTTCGCGACCAGGCCGACCGGCGGGTAAAGAAGCTGTCGGGCGGCCAGAAGCGGCGGGTTGATCTCGCAGTCGCGCTCGCCGGTGACCCCGAGCTCCTCTTCCTCGACGAGCCGACCACCGGGTTCGATCCTTCGGCGCGCCGGCAGGCGTGGGAGACGATTCGGGGCCTGGCGAGCCTCGGCAAGACGGTCTTCCTGACCACGCATTTCATGGACGAGGCGCAGGCACTCGCCGATCGCCTGGCGATCATCGCCGACGGCACGATCGTGGCCACCGGATCCGCGGATGAACTCATCGGCGCGGGAAGCACGAACACCCGCATTCGCTTCCGCCTGCCGGAAACATCGCAGCTCCCCGACACGTTCGAGGCGCGGCGTGACATATCGGCCTGGGAGCTCGAGACCGATGTGCCGACGCGCACGCTGCATGAGCTGACGGAGTGGGCGCTCGGAACCGAGACGGAGCTGCTCGACCTGGAGGTCACCCGGCGGTCGCTCGAGGACGTGTATCTGCAGCTGACGGCTGAGCGTGCCGAGTCATGAGCGGCGTATCACTCGCCCTTCGACAGATCGGCTATGAGAACCGAGCATTCTGGCGAAACCCGCCGGCGGCCTTCTTCACGTTCGCGTTTCCACTGCTGTTCATGGTCATCTTCAACGTGCTCTTCGGCGCCGATGCGGCCGGATTCTTCACGCCGGCCATCATGGTGTTTGGCGTGATCGCCGCCACGTACACGAACCTGGCGATGACCGTCACGATCGCCCGGGACGAGGGGATTCTCAAGCGCATCCGCGGGACGCCGCTGCCGCCGTGGGCGTACCTTGCCGGCCGCATCGGCCATGCGGTGGTGATCGGCTTCCTACTGGTGGTCATCGTGGCCGGGTTCGGTGCCCTCGTGTATGGCGTGGACGTGCCGTGGGGCGCCTTGCCGGCCATGCTCCTGGTGCTCGTTGTTGCCTCCGCCACCTTCAGCGCGCTGGGTCTGGCCGTTTCGGGTCTCATTCCAAACTCCGATGCTGCTCCCGCGATCGTGAACGCAACCATCCTGCCGGTCCTCTTCATCAGCAATGTATTCGTCCAGATGGAGAGCGCGCCCGGGTGGCTCGACACGCTGAGCCACCTGCTTCCGGTGCGCCATTTCGCCAATGCGATGATGGAGCTGTACGCGTCCGGGGAGGCCGCCGGCGTGCCGTGGACGGAGGTCGGCGTGATCACGCTGTGGGGCGTGATCGGCGTACTTGGCGCGCTGCGCTTCTTCAGCTGGGAACCGCGGCGGTAGCGTGCCCTCGCAGGGGCGATAGATCGAGGGAATTGCGCATGAGTGCGGTGCGGCGCGCGATTCCCGCAGTGGATCGAGGCCCTGGCCGCAGGGAGCACGCGCATGGGCGGTCGTCACGCGCATGGGTCCTCACTGGGGCGCGGGAATCGAGCATGGGAGGGAGCTCGTGTGCATCCGCCTCGACGGATCGAGGTTGTCGCCTCCGAGGCGCGCTCATCTGCTCGGCGGATGCCGATCTATCGGGCGTCTCGGCGCACGACCCCGGGTGGGCGCGTGGATCAACCCGATAGATCAGGCGCCACGGCGCACGACCAGCCTTCCACGCGTCGAGCGACCCGATCTATCGGCGGCACCGAGGTTGCTCATGAGCCCCACTCAGGCGGAGGCGCTGCCCGGAGCGGGGTATCGACGCGCGACGTAGTCGTCGAGGATGGCGAGGAAGCGCGGCACGATGTCGTCGCCACGCAGCGTCTCGGTCTTTTCCCCGTCAACGAACACCGGGGCAACGGGCTCTTCGAAGGTGCCTGGAAGCGAGATGCCGATATCGGCATGCTTCGACTCCCCCGGGCCGTTCACGATGCAGCCCATGACGGCCACGCGCAGCTCCTCGACGCCCGGGTGGGTCTCGCGCCACAGTGGCATCTGGTCGACGAGATAGGCCTGGATGTCTCTCGCCATTTCCTGGAAGAAAGTGGAGGTCGTGCGACCGCAGCCGGGGCACGCACTGACCTGCGGCAGGAACGAGCGCATGCCCATCGACTGGAGCACCTGCTGCGCTACCTGCACCTCCTGCGTCCGGTCGCCGCCGGGCTCCGGTGTCAGGCTGACGCGAATCGTGTCGCCGATCCCGCGCTGGAGCAGGATCGCCAGTCCTGCGGTGGAGGTGATGATGCCCTTGGCGCCCATGCCGGCCTCGGTCAGGCCGAGGTGCAGCGGATAGTCGCAGCGAGCGGCCAACCGTGCGTACACCTCCACCAGGTCCTGCACGCCTGAGACCTTGGCCGACAGGATGATCCGATCGCGCCCCATCCCCGTCTGCTCCGCGAGCCGCGCTGAGCGCAGGGCGGACTCGATCATGGCCTCGATCATGACCTCGCGACTGTCGGCTGGATCGGGCAGGAGGGCGTTGGCGTCCATCATGACGGTGAGGAGCTGTTGATCGAGCGATCCCCAGTTGACGCCGATGCGCACCGGCTTGTCGTTGGCGACGGCCACCTCGATGATCTGCGCGAATTGCTCGTCGCGACGCTTCGTGCCGACGTTGCCCGGGTTGATCCGGTACTTCGCCAGGGCAGCCGCGGCATCGGGGTACTTCGTGAGCAGCAGATGGCCGTTGTAGTGGAAGTCCCCGATGAGGGGCACATCGACCCCGAGCCGGTCGAGCTTATCTCGGATCACGGGAACCGCCTGCGCCGCGGCATCGTTGTTGACGGTGATGCGCACCAGCTCCGATCCGGCGTGGGCGAGCTGCGCGACCTGGATCGCCGTGCCGTCCGCGTCGGCGGTATCGGTGTTTGTCATGGACTGCACGACCACCGGATGGGCGGACCCGACCGGGATGCCGCCGACCAGGACGGTCAGGGATTGGCGGCGCGGGATGGTGTTCATGGGCCTTCATGGTAGAGCCCGCCCGGGATCTCGGCACGCGGCGTGCATCGTGAATACCCAGGGGATTCGTTGAGGATGAGAGATACGCAACAGGTCTGGATCGTCGAGGATGAGCCGGCGGCCGCCACGCTGGCCGCGGATCTGTGCCTGGCAAACGGCGCAAGCTCCTCGCTGTTCCGGCTGCCATTGCCCTTCCTGACGGCCCTGCGCGGCGCTGCACCGCCAACTGCCATGATCCTTGATTGGCGGCTCGAGAACGAACTGAGCGCCGCCCTCTTCCTGGCCACGCGACATCGCTACCCGCAGATGCCCGTCATCTACTGGACCGGGACCGCGATGAGCTCGCTGCCATCTATGATCTGCGACGATCGCTGGACGGTGATTGTCGACAAGGCGGCCGGGGCCGCGTCGTTCGAGGAGGCGCTTGCCTGGGCGCTCGCGCCAGCGCTATACCGCAAGCCGGAGGGCTCCGCGGTCAGCTAGTCGTGCCTGGCGAGGACGAGCGCCGCGTTCATGCCGCCGAAGCCGAACGAGGTGGAGACCGC
>JBBJNX010000169.1:0-5285 GCA_037721115.1 Candidatus Limnocylindria bacterium | reverse complement strand
GACAAACAAGACGGTGCCGGTGCGACCAGATATCGGGGGAGGGACGCCGGCGCCCGGCTTCGCGCTCGAGTCGCTCACTGTCGAGCCGTCGGTCGTGACGCTGCGCGGCCTTCCCGAGGTGCTCTCCGAGATAGACGAGGTGTTGACCGAGCCGCTCAACATCGAAGGCGTCTCGGCCGACCAGACGTTCGACGCCGTTCTGGTCCTCGGTGACGACGTGCGGCTGGCTCAGGCTTCCGCGCAGCTGATGGTGGCCGTGACCGCCACCATCGTTCCATCGGTGTCGAGCCGGGCATTCGTGGTCGGCGTGGTGTGCGAGGGAGCCGGTGACAACGCCTGCCTGCCGGCGATCGACCAGATGACGCTGACCCTGAGCGGGCCCGGCGGAACGCTCTCCGGCCTCGATGCCGGTGACGTCACGCCCACCGTCGATGCCGCCGGGTTGGCTCCTGGCACCTACGACGTGGATCCATCCATCAACGGTCTTCCGGATGGCGTCGAAGTGCTCGGCATTACTCCGGGAACGGTCTCGATCACGATCGTTGCTCCCGCCACCCCGACCCCGACCCCGACTCCTGCCCCGACCCCGACGCCCACGCCGTAGATGGGGAGACGTTTCGGAACCGACGGCATCCGTGGTGAGGTCGGGTCGGAGATCACAGTCGACCTCGCCCTGGCGCTCGGTCGCGCTGTCGGCTACCGATTCGGCCAGGCGGGGGAGAGTGTGCTGCTCGGTCGCGACACGCGACGGTCGGGCGAGATGCTCACGGCCGCTCTCGCCGCCGGGATCACAGCCAGCGGCGCCGATGTGATTGACCTGGGGGTCGTCACCACGCCCTGTCTCGTCCATGCATCGAGCGAAACTGCCGGCGCCGCCATCATGGTCTCCGCCTCTCACAATCCGGCGCCGGACAATGGGCTCAAGGTCGTGGTCGCCGGTCGCAAGGTTGATGACGATGGCGAGCAGGAGCTGGAGCGCCTTCTCGACGATGCGGCGGAGATCCGGTCGCTGCCGAATGCTGCCCTCGGGCGCGCGAGGCCCGAGCGAGGCGCGCTCGCTGCCTACGAGCGGCACCTGGTCGAGATCGCGGGCGACGCCTTCCGCGGCCTGCGGCTCGGTATCGATTGCGCCAATGGCTCAGCCAGCGGTATTGCGCCCGATCTGTTCCGGTCGCTCGGTGCCGAGGTAACGGTGCTCTTCGACGCTCCCGACGGGACGAACATCAATGACGGCTGCGGCTCCACGCATCCGGAGCGGTTGGCAGAGACGGTCTCGGCGGCAAGACTCGACATGGGCCTCGCGTTCGACGGCGACGCGGATCGGCTCATCGCCGTCGATGAGCGCGGGCAGCTGGTGGACGGCGACTTGGTGATGGGGATCTGCGCGCTTGCGCGCGTGGCCGCCGGGACGCTGCGCAACAAGCTCCTGGTGGTGACCGTCATGACCAACGGCGGCCTCGAGCGGGTCATTCGGCAACAGGGAGGCACCATGGTTCGGACGCCGGTGGGAGATAGGCACGTCCTTGCGGCGATGGAGCACCATGATGCGGTCCTTGGCGGCGAGCAATCTGGGCATATCATCTTCCGGGATCGGGCCACCACCGGCGACGGCCTCCTCACCGGCATCGAGCTCGTCCACGCCATGCGCGCTGCGGGGCAGCCACTTTCGGAGCTGGCGGATGGGATTCCGAGGCTGCCACAGGTGATGATAAACTCCGATGCCGATCGCCGGGACGATTGGCAGGACGATCCGGACTTCTCGGCCGCGGTGACGCAGGCCACACTGGCCATCGGAGATCGGGGACGGATCCTGGTTCGTCCCTCCGGCACCGAGCCCAAGATCAGGATCATGGTCGAGGGCGATGATGCCGAAGAGATCGAACGGATCGCGCGCGAGCTGGCGACGCTCGCCGAGGCTCGACTGAACTGAGGAGATCACATGTGCGGCATCGTCGGATACGTCGGGCCGCGTGATGCAGCTCCGATTCTGCTCGAGGGCCTGCGGCGTCTCGAATATCGAGGCTACGATTCCGCCGGCATCGCCATCCTCACCGACGCCGGTGAGGTCTTCATCGAGAAGAAGGCCGGCAAGCTCACCAACCTGACCGATCACCTCAACGGTGACGCGCCATCCGGACATCCCGGAATCGGTCACACGCGATGGGCGACGCACGGCGAGCCGAACGACACAAATGCCCACCCGCACACTGATTGCAGTGGCAAGCTCGCGCTCATCCACAACGGGATCATCGAGAACTACGCCGAGATCAAGGACCGCCTCACGGCGGAGGGCCATGGATTCGTTTCCGAGACCGATACGGAGGTGCTCGTCCACCTGATCGAGACGAAGTATCACGGTGACCTTGTCGAGGCCGTGCGACAGGCGCTCAAGGAGGTCCGTGGCGCGTACGCCATCGGCGTGATGCACAGCGATCATCCCGACCGGATCGTTGGCGCGCGCATGAATGTCCCGCTGATCGTGGGCCTCGGCGATGGCGAGGGGTTCCTGGCCAGCGATGTGCCGGCCATCCTCGAGCACACCAAGAACGTCATCATCCTGCATGAGGGCGACGTCGCCGACGTCACTCCCTCCGGCACTCGCATCTCGTCGCTCGACGGCACCGAGCTGCGGCGCGACGTCACCGAGATCCATTGGAATATCGATGCCGCCGAGAAGGGGGGCTTCGCGCACTTCACGCTCAAGGAGATCTACGAGCAGCCACACGCCATCCAGGAATGCCTGCGTGGCAGGGTGGACAGGACCGGCAATGTCACGCTGGACGAGCTCAGCGCGATGGATGAGACGCTGCGCGAGATCGATCGCGTCTACCTCGTGGGATGTGGCACCGCCAGCTACGCGGCCCATGTGGCCGCCTATCTGATCCAGGACTGGGTTGGCGTCTCGGCCACCATGCAGGTCGGCTCGGAGATGCGCTACAGCCCGCCGCCGATCGACTCCAGGACGCTGGTCATCGGGGTCAGCCAGTCGGGAGAGACCGCCGACACCCTGGCTCCGCTCAAGATGGCAGAGGAGCGCGGCGCCACCGTCATCGTTATCACCAACGTGGTCGGAAGCGCGATCACCCGCGAGGCCGATGCGGTCTGCTACCTCCAGGCGGGACCCGAGATCGCCGTGGCCAGCACCAAGGCCTTCGTGACCCAGGTGCTCGTCCTTCAGATGATCGCACTCCACCTCGCCCGGGTGCGGGGCACGCTGCGGGACCGACAGCTGCGCACGTTTGGCCAGGCGCTCCGCGAGCTGCCGCGCCTCGCCGCGGAAACGCTGAAGCTTGGCCCGCAGATCAAGAAGCTCGCGCAGCGTTACGCGGGGGTGCGCGACTTCATCTTCATCGGCCGTGGCGTGGGCTTCCCCATCGCGATGGAGGGTGCGCTGAAGCTCAAGGAGCTCAGCTATGTCCACGCCGAGGGATACGCCGCCGGCGAGCTGAAGCACGGACCGATCGCGCTGCTCGACCCTCAGACGCCACTGGTGGCGATTGCCACCCAGGGCGCGATCTACGAGAAGGTGGTCAGCAACGTCGCGGAGGCGCGTGCCCGCTCAGCGCCGGTGATCGCCATCGCCACCGAGGGCGACGACCAGATGCACCGGTACGCGCATGACGTCATCTACGTTCCCGAGACCCCCGAGCCGATCAGTCCGGTCATCGCCGTGCTGCCGCTTCAGCTGCTTGCCTACGAGGTGGCCGTTGCCCGCGGCACGGACGTCGACCAGCCGCGGAATCTGGCCAAGTCCGTCACCGTCGAATAGCGCCGGTGGGTCGATCATGAGCCGCCACGAGATCGGGATCGACCTGATCGACATCAACCGCATCCACGCGGTCCTTGGGCGATTTCCGGATCGTTTCCGCGTGCGCGTCCTTACCGAGAGCGAGCAGCGCTACTGCGGGCGGAGGGTCGAGCGAATCGCCGGTCGATGGGCGGCGAAGGAGGCGATCAGCAAGGTGCTCGGCCTCGGCGTTCGGGGTGTCGGCTGGCGCGAGATCGAGATCCTGCCGAACCGCGCCGGAGCGCCACAGGTGTACCTTCACGCGCGCGCCGCACGGCGTGCCGAATCCATGAACCTCGACGAGGTGAGCGTCTCGATCTCGCACGAGCGGCAGATGGCGGTCGCGGTCGCCGTCGCCCATCGGCGTCACGCGTGAGTGGGGAGGGCCCATGACCGGCGCTGTTCCCCGCTCGCTGACGCAGGGATGGGTCGCCGAGCACCTGCCGCCGCGACCCGAGCGCGCGCACAAGGGCGATTTTGGCCGCCTGCTGGTCATTGCCGGATCAGTCGAGTATCCGGGTGCTGCGATGCTCACCGCGCTGGGAGCGATGCGCGCAGGGGTCGGCGTGGTGCGAGTGGCGGTCGCCGAATCCGTGGCGGCGCGACTGGCGGGCATCATCCCCGAGCTGACCTGGATGGTGCTTGACGAGGAGGCTCCCGGCCTGATCGCCCCGAGCGGATGGCGTCGCGTGACGACCGAGGCGGCCGCGTACGACGCGGTCGTCATCGGACCCGGCCTCGGTGGACAGCCCGGGACGCAGCGGCGTGCCCGTAACCTGGTCGCGGCCATCCGCGTCCCGGCCGTGGTCGACGCTGACGGGTTGAGCGCCCTCGCCGGTGGAGGCAACTGGTGGACCGGGCTGCGCGCACCGCTCGTCCTGACTCCGCATCCCGGAGAGTTCGGCCGCCTGGTTCGGGGCGACCCGCCGCCCGCTGATGATGAGGCCCTGCGCTCGCGGGCGGCGCTCGACGCCGCGCTGCGATGGCGGCAGGTGGTGGTGCTGAAGGGGGCGAACTCGGTCGTGGCAGGCCCGGATGGTGATCTGCTGCGGTCGGACGTCTCGTCGCCGGCGCTGGCAACCGCGGGGACCGGGGACGTGCTCGCCGGTGCCATCGGGGGATTCCTGGCCGGCGGGCTGACGCCCTTCGTAGCCGCGGCCTGTGGCGTGGCGGTGCACGGCGCCGCGGGGCTTCTCGCCGAGGACCGTATCGGCCGGGCCGGGGTCATGGCACGAGACGTCGCAACGCTCCTGCCGGAGGCGATCGAGCAGCTGCGGGGCGGTCGCCGCCGATGACGGTCGCGGGCAGTCCGCACCGGGCATGGATCGAGATCGATCATGCTGCGATTCGCTCGAACCTGAAGGTGATTCGGGGTGCCGCGGACAGGGCGCAGGTGATCGCCGTGGTCAAGGCCAATGGGTACGGCCACGGCGCCGTGGCCATCGCACGCACGCTTGTCGCCGACGGCGTCGAGCGCCTGGCGGTGGCGCCGATCGGC
>JBBJNX010000168.1:0-5286 GCA_037721115.1 Candidatus Limnocylindria bacterium | reverse complement strand
GGCGCTGATGCGCACCACGATGAGCCCCAGCAGCGCGATGAGCAGCAGCCAGCGAGCGAACGACTGCCGCGTGGAATCGGCGGGCGTCCAGAGCAGCGTGCGACGACCCGGCCGTGTGAAGCCGCGGGCCTCGAGCGCCATCGTGCGCTCCTCCACTTCGGCGATCGAGCCGAGAATCACCGGCCCGACGATCGGGACGATACCCCGGACGCGCCGCCAGATGCTGCCCTCGGTGTCGAGGCCACGCGCGCGCTGCGCCGCGGTGATCTGTGCCGCCCGCTCGACCATGGCCGGTACCGTCTGCACGGATGCGTTGGCGACGAATGCCGCGCGGGGATTGATGCCACGCCGTTCGAGGTCCACGGTGAGATCGCCCGGTCGGGTGGTCAGATAGAAGAGGGTGACCGCGCCGCTGATGGCAAGGATGCGCACGAGGATCTCGAGCGCGAAGCCGAGTCCCTCGGCGGTCGCCGTGATCGGGCCGATGCGCAGCAGTACCTGCGAGCCGCCGGGGAAGAAGAAGAGGTTGACGAGAAACGCGGAGATGGCGATCGGGAGGGCCAGAAGAAGCGCGGTCCGGAGAAGGCGGCCCAGCACCCGAGCTGACAGCGCCGGCAGGATGACAGCGCCGGCTGTTAAGAGAATCGGCCCGGGGAGGCCACCGAGCACGACCGCCGCGATGGCCGTCACCGTCGCCAGGGTTGCCTTGGTGAGCGGATTCAGACGGTGGTAGGCAGTTGGGCCAGGGCGGCCGAGGAAATCCGGTACGCCCCCGCCGACGGGTTGCCTGCCGCTCAGGCGGCCGCTCCCCGCCATCCGCCCTCCTCCAGGTCCTCCGCATCGCGTTGCTCGAGCAGTCGCTCACCCTGGGGGAATCGCGCCTTGGTTCGACGCGCCATCGCGGCCAGAACCAGATAGACCACGAAGAACGTGACAAGCTTGTCGACCGGATCGGAGAGCAGGCCCTGCTGGAAGGTCGCCGTCTGCAGATCCGCCCCGCCCTGCCGGAATGCGGCCACCAGGAAATCGGTCCCTCCGCCGGTGACCCCGCCGAAGACGTTGGCGCTGATCGGAGCGCTGACCAGCGCAGCGACCAGGCCGGTGACGACGCCGAGCACCGTCACGTAGGCGACGGTCAGGTCACGGCGAACGAAGAGAAGCCCCAGAAAGCCGAGGACGAAGGTTACGAACAGCGCGCCGATCAGCCAGCCAACGACGGCAAAGATGGGATCGGTATTCTCCGGATTGAAGAATTCGAAGCCCGCGGCGTAGAACCGCACGTAGGCGTAGATGCCGAGGCCGACCACGATCGCGAGCGCCACCAGCCCGCCGATCGCGAGCTCGCCGATTGGCCGATTCGGGCGCGGCCGCAACCAGCCGGCGCGTCCGGCAAGCCCGGCGAACACGCCGATAACGACTGCCACGATGCCGAACGCGGCGGCCGGACCGTTCTGGAAGGGCGGGGGGACGACGTACGTCCATAGGACGTTGGACAAGAATCCGGTCAGTGCGCCGGCAACCGGCCCTGCGAGGGCGCCGACCAGGATGGTGCCGATGCTGTCGAGGTAGATCGGCAGCTTGAGGGCGTTCGCGACGGTCGCGCCCAGGATGATATTGATGGCGACCGCGATCGGCATCAGGACGATGGTGCGCGTGTCGAACTGGGACGCGATCGACCCGAATCCGCCCGTCTGGGCATACTCCACCGCGGCATAGACGAGGAACCCGACGACGAGCGCTATGGCGCCGATGAAGGCGAACGAGTTGGCGCCCTCGGTGTCGAAGAAGTTCCCGGTGTCGACGCCGGTCGCGAAGTTGCCGATCGTGATCATGCCGATCAGGATCACGATCATGAAGGCCGCGAGGGCGGCGATCCAACGCGCGAGCATGTTCTGGACCCTCCTCTGTTCGGTTGTGGCTCAGCCCTGCGGGGCGCCGACGGCGCGCCCAAGGCGCGTGATCAGTTCCGCCTTCATGCCGGCGGCGTCGAGGGCTGTCGCGACCGAAACCGGTGGGCGGCCATCCGCCTCCGAGCGATACAGGCTCCCCGCCATCGCCGCATCCGAGCTCGTATCGCAGGCAAGACGCTCCTCGACGGTCTCGGTGACGAGATCGGGCCGCAGGAGCGACCCGATCAGGACGACCGGGTCGTGGAGGTACGCGCCGTCGATCCCATCCGCCTGCTGGTGGAAGCCCACGTAGAAGCGGATCGCGTCGCGGACGATTCCCGCGAGGTGCGTATCGGGCAGGTCACGGAGGTCATCCATGGTGAAGATGATGTCCTGGGTCGCGTCGAGCGGAAAGATGCGGTGAAGCGTCCCGGCGCGCAGGCACGCCTCGACGGCCTCCGGATCGACGCAGGCGTTCCATTCACCGGTCTCGGTGGTATTGCCGCGCTCTTCGAGCGTGCCGCCCATCCAGATCACCTCGCGCGCACCACCGGCGAGGTCGACGCCCTGCTGGGTCGCCGATGCCAGGTTGGTGAGCGGCCCGAGGGCAACCACCGTCATCTCTCCGGGATGGCGGCTGACGTGCGCGCCGAGATAGCGGCTGGCTGGAATGGCGGTGTATTCGGTGGTACCAAGCTGCCGGTCCTCGCCGCGCAGCTCGACGTAACCGGTGCCGGTCGGCCCATGCGTGTCGGGTGCGGTCCGCAGGCGGCGCTGGAGCGGTCGGGCGGCACCGATGCTGACTGGCACGTCGCCCCGGCCGACCATGCGCAGGATCTTGCCCGTGTTGCGGGCGACGTGATGGATCTCGACATTTCCCGCAACGCAGGTCACGCCGCGAAGGTTGATCTCCGGGCTGGTGGCGGCGATGAGCAGGGCAATCATGTCGTCGATCCCGGTGTCGACGTCCAGGATCAACGGGCGCGGTTCCTGATCGGGCGGTGCGTTGGCGTTCATCGGCCGCCTATGGTACGCGCCAGCCGCCCGCCTGGCCGACCTTCGTCGCCAGCGGCCGCCCGAGCGTCGCGCTCACGTGCTGCGCCGCGACCAACAGTGCGTCGAGGTCGACCCCATGGCTCAGCCCCTCGCGGTCGAGCAGATAGACGAGGTCCTCGGTGGCCAGGTTGCCCGCGGCGCCCGGCGCGTACGGACAGCCGCCCGTCCCGCCTGTCGAGGCGTCGAAACAGCGGATGCCCAGATCAAGCGCCGCGCTGACGTCGGCGAGCGCCGTGCCGCGGGTGTCGTGGAAATGCATGGCGAGCCGTTCCGCATCGATACCGGCTCCGAGCAGCGCGCCCACAACGCGTCGCACATCGGCCGGTCCGGCCACGCCGATCGTGTCGCCGATGCTCAGCTCCTCGACGCCCAGCTCCAGCAGCTGAAGCGCGACGCCCACGACCGCGGCCTCGCCCACATCGCCCTGGTACGGGCAACCGAAGGCGGTGCTCACGTACCCACGCGTCCACCATCCTCGCTCTCGGGCACGCGCCAGGACCGGTCGGAAGGCATCGATCGATTCCGCGATCGTCATGTTGATGTTTGCCCGCGTGAACGGCTCGGATGCGGCAGTGAACACGCAGACGGCATCGGCCCCGGCGGCCTCGGCGCGCTCCAGCCCTCTCAGGTTCGGAACCAGGACCGGATATCGCAACCCCGCCCTGCGTTCCAGGCGCGACATCAGCTCATCGGCATCGGCCAGTTGTGGGATCGCCGTGGGGGAAACGAAGCTGGTGGCCTCGATTTCACGCAATCCGGCATCGGCGAGCAGATCGATGAAGCGGAGCTTGGCCTCGGTCGCGATCGGAGCCTTTTCGTTCTGGAGCCCGTCGCGCGGCCCGACCTCGTAGATGCGAACGTCGCGATCGCTCATGAGGCTGACGGCGTCGGATCGACCACCGTGAGGTCGGCAAAGTAGCGTCGATAGAAGCCGCGATCACGCGTGAGCAGCCGGTCCGCCTGTAATGAGGCAGGAGCCCCCACGAGAAAGTCACCAATGAGCCGCTGCCGTGGCCAGCCCGCCGCTCGGTAGTCGCCCCACGCACGCCCCGCCAGCTCGGCCGACGCGTGGCCCATCGAGTCATAGCTGACCCGCAGACGCCCGACGGCGGCGGAACCGGAAGCTGCGCGGAACCATCCCGTGGTCTCGGCCCACACGACCTCGCAGGCGATCACGGAACCGTCGAGCAGTGACTGCCGCAGAGCATTCCGCGAAGCATCACCGAAGCGCGCATCTCCTCCCAGTACGTCCAGCAGTACGCTCGAATCCACGGCGGTGATCATTCGGAGCTCTCCGGCGGCAGAATCGCAGGTCCGCGCAACTCCTCGATCATGCGAAGAGTATGAATTGTCAATCTCGCGACCCCACTTGGCCCAGCGTGTCGCCTCGCCGGACCTGTTGTCCCTCCTTGACCGTGAGCATCAAGGTTCCGTCCATCGGCGCGAGAACGGCGTGCTCCATCTTCATGGCCTCGATGATGACCACCGGCTGACCAGCCTTCACCATTGCGCCATCGGTGAAACGGACGGCAATCACCCGACCGGGCATGGGTGCCGTCAGGACCGATGTGCCTTCCGCTCCGCCGGAGACCGCATGGCGCACCGCCTCCTCGATGGTGGGTGGTGGCGCGAGCTCGAACTCGACTGACTGACCGTCGATGTCCACATGGACCTTCTCGCCTTCGACGGCGGCCCACACGATCGGTTGCGGGCTGACGATGGTCGCGCACTGGGTGCCTTCGCTGGCGAGCCGAACGACGGAATGGCCATTGAGTCGCCATCCGCCGCGCCAGATTCCGAGATCCCCAGAGGTGAGCTCGGCCGCCGCCCCCGCCCAATCCTCGTCGTCGAGCTCGCGAAGCGCGGGAAGATCCAGGGACTCGATCGTGTCGGTTCGCACCTCGCCCGTGCGCATCGGCTCCTGACGGACGAGCCACCGCAGAAACCGGACGTTGGTCCGCACCCCCAGGATGGCCGTCGCGTCGAGTGCCTTACGAAGCCGGTCAAGCGCCTGCGGGCGCGTCCGGGCGTGGACGATCAGCTTGGCGAGCATCGGGTCGTATCGGTCACTGACGGGGTCGCCTTCTCGAACGCCCGTGTCAATTCGGACGCCATCGGGCCACGCAATCTTCACCAGCCGACCGGTGGCCGGCAGAAAGCCCGACTCTGGATCTTCCGCGTAGATGCGCGCCTCGATCGCGTGGCCGCTGATCCACGGCTGTTCCCGGAGACCCAGCTCTGCCAACGTCGCTCCGGCCGCAATGCGCAATTGATCCTCAACCAGATCGCGACCGGTGACCTTCTCGGTCACGGGGTGCTCAACCTGGAGCCGCGTGTTCAT
>JBBJNX010000167.1:0-5310 GCA_037721115.1 Candidatus Limnocylindria bacterium | reverse complement strand
ACCGCGATGGATGCGCTTGATCGCCTCGCCGAACAGCGGAGCGACGCTCAGGACCGTGATCCGTGGGTCATCGGCTTCGGGCGGCAGCGGGATGGTGTCGGTGACGATGACCTCGGTCAGCGCGGACGCCGCGATCCGCTCGAGCGCCGAGCCGGAGAACACGCCGTGCGTCGCGCAGCTGTAGATGGCGCGCGCCCCGGCGTCCTGCAGCGCGCCGACCGCCTCCATCAGGGATCCGGCGGTATCCACCTCGTCATCGATGATGATGGCCGTCTTGCCCCCCACCTCGCCGATGATGTTCATCACCTCGGTGCGGTCCTCGTTTCCCAGCCGTCGCTTCTCGACGATGGCCAACGGCGCCGAGAGCAGCTCCGCGAAGTTGCGAGCCCGCTTGGCGAAACCGAGCTCGGAGACGACCACAATATCGTCCAGCTGCTTGGCCTTGATGTGGGCGCAGAGGAGGTTCACCGCGGTGAGCTCGTCGACCGGGATGCTGAAGAAGCCCTGGATCTGCCCCTGGTGAAGGTCCATGGTGAGGACCCGATCCGCGCCGGCGACGGTGAGCATGTCCGCGATCAGGCGCGCCGTGATCGGCACCCGCGGCTGATCCTTCTTGTCCGATCGGCCGTAGCTGTAGTGCGGGATGACCGCCGTGATACGCCCAGCCGACGCCCGCTTGAAGGCGTCGATCATGATCAGCAGCTCCATGATCGACTGGTTCACGGGGCGGCTGGTGGGCTGCACCAGGAAGACATCCTGCTCGCGGACGTTCTCCATCACGCGCACGAAGATGTTCTCGTTCGCGAACTGGAACACCTCGACCTCACCCAGCTGTGTCTTGAGGTATCGGGTGATGCGCTCGGCGAGCGGCTTATTGGCGTTGCCGGCGTAGATACTGAACTCGTCGGCGTACACGTCGATCTCCGCGGGGCGGGTCAGGCTCACCGATTCTAGCCGGTCGGCGCCATCGTCATCGCCTGCGTTACCGTGAGGCCGATGCGTCAACCGCCCCGTGCCAGCCGCCCGCATATGCCCGGCTATGGAATCCTCGGTCCGAACGAAGGTTCCGGGCTTCTGCCCTGATCGTGGGCGGAGGAACGGCTGATCGCCTCGCATGCGTACTGGCTCTCGACAGTTCGGCCGGATGGCCGTCCGCACGCCATCCCGGTCTGGGGCGTCTGGTTCGCCGATAGCGCCTGGCTCAGCAGCAGCCTACTCGGCTTCGGGAAGCTCCTCGGGCGGGCGATTGTCGACGAATACGGTCATCGAAACGATGCGATCGCCGGGGTTGGGCTTCATCACCGTCACGCCGCGTGAGACACGACGGTAGCGGTTGATGCCGCCCACCTGCGTGCGCATGATGTTCCCGAGCTCGGTGATGAGCATCAGCTCCTCGTCATCGCGTCCCACAAGCCGGATGGCAGAGACCGCGCCGGTATCGGCGTTGAGCGAGTTGGCGATCACGCCGCCGGTGGCGCGATGCTTGATGGGGAAGTCGGCAATATCTGTCCGCTTCCCGAATCCCTGCTCGGTGACGACCAGGAGCTGCTGCTCGAGGTGCTCGATGACCTCCATGCCGATGACCTCGTCGTCGCCTCGGAGGCGCACCGCGGTCACGCCCTGCGTCCCTCGGCCCAGCGGGCGCACCTCGGTTTCGCGGAAGCGCGCCGCCTGGCCCTTTCTCGTGGCCACGATGATGTCGTTCTGCCCGTCCGAAAGGCCGACCCATTGGAGCTCGTCGCCGTCGATGAGGTTGATCGCGATCAGCCCGTTGGCCCGGATCTTGGCGTAGTCCTCCAGCGAGGTCTTCTTGATCATCCCCTTGCGCGTGGCCATGACGAGGTAGTGACCGGGCTCGAACTGCGGCAGGCTGATGATCGCGCTGACGTACTCACGCTGCTCGACCTGCACCCCGGGCAGGTTGATGATGGGCAGGCCCTTCGCTTGTCTGGACGCGTCGGGCAGCGTGTGCACCTTCGTGATGAAGACGCGACCCCGATTGGTGAAGAACAGGATGTTGTCGTGCGTGTTGGCCACCACCAGGTGGCGGACCGCGTCCTCCTCCCGCGTCAGCATGGCGAGCTTGCCCCGCCCACCCCGTCGCTGCGAGCGGAACGTGCCGATCGGCTGGCGCTTGATGTAGCCGCGCTGGCTGAGGGTGACGACGACGTCCTCTGCCAGGACCAGGTCCTCGGCGGTCAGCTCGCGGTTGGCATCGGCCTGGATGCGCGTCTTGCGCTCATCGCCGTATTTCTTGACGAGGCCCGCCAGCTCGTCTTTGATGACGGTCAGGATCTTGCGCGGGTTGGCCAGCAGATCCTCGAGCTCGCTGATCAGCTGGATGATGGCGCGGTACTCGTCCTCGATCTTCTTGCGCTCGAGAGCGGCCAATCGGCGGAGCTGCATCTCCAGGATCGCGTTGGCCTGCACGTCGGTCAGCCCGAAGCGGGCCATGAGCGCCGATCGGGCGGCGTCGACATCCGCGGCCGCGCGAATGGTCGCGATGACCTCATCGAGATTGTCGAGCGCAACCTTGAGTCCCTCGAGGATGTGCGCCCGTTCTTGTGCGCGGGCAAGGTCGAATTCGGTACGGCGGCGCACGATGTCGCGCCGATAGGTGATGTAGTGCTCGAGCATCTTCTTGAGGCCGAGCGTCTGTGGTTGCCCGTCGACCAGGGCAAGCATGTTGGCGCTGAAGCTGGTCTGGAGCGGGGTGTGCTTGAAGAGCTGCTGCATGATCGTGTGCGGAGACCCGTCGCGCTTGACCTCGACGACGATCCGCATGCCGTCTCTGTCGCTTTCGTCGCGAATGTCGCGCACGTCGGTGATCTTCTTGGATGCAACCAGGTCGGCCATCTTCTCGATCAGCGTGGTCTTGTTGACCTGGTACGGCAGCTCGGTGATCACCACGGCCATCCCGCCGCGCGCCTCCTCGAAGGCGACCTGCCCACGCACGATGATTCGGCCACGCCCGGTGGCGTACAGGTGCCGGATCGCGTCGATCCGCTCCTTCTCTCCGCTCAGCGGGTTGCGCTGCTCCTCGTACCTGAAGATCGTGCCACCCGTGGGAAAGTCGGGCCCCGTGACGATCTCGCACAGGTCGTCGACGCTCATCTCGGGGTCATCGATCAGGGCGCGAATCGCGTCGCAGATCTCGTTGAGGTGGTGCGGCGGGATGTTCGTGGCCATCCCGACGGCGATCCCGGACGAGCCGTTGACGAGCAGGTTCGGCAGCTTCGAGGGGAGGACGGTTGGCTGACGAAGACGGCCGTCGTAGTTGTCGACGAAATCGACGGTCTCCTTGTCGATGTCCGCCAGCATCTCGTCGGTGATCGAGGCCATGCGCGCCTCGGTGTAGCGCATGGCCGCCGGTGGGTCGCCATCCACGGAGCCGAAGTTGCCCTGGCCATCCACGAGTGGGTATCGGAGGCTGAAGTCCTGCGCCATGCGCACGAGCGTCTCGTACAGTGCCAGGTCGCCGTGGGGGTGGTACTTGGCCATCGTCTCGCCGACCACGCCGGCGCATTTCCGATAGGCGGCCGTTGAGCGCAGGCCCATCTCCTGCATGGTGTACAGAATTCGCCGATGGACCGGCTTCAGCCCGTCGCGCACATCAGGCAGCGCCCGCGCGACGATGACGCTCATCGCGTAATCGATATAGGCCGTCCGCATCTCGTCCTCGATCGCGACGACCCGGACGTTGCCGACCCTGTCTGCATCCATCTAGATGGCCCTCACGGCGCGAAATACATACGTAGATACACGCGTTCGCCGCACGGCAATGTCGCGTTTGTCGCCATAATCACTCACCCGCTGTCCCGGGCGTCAGGCCGTATCGCTCCTTGAGCTCCGCCTTCGCGGTCGGGGAGGCACCCAGGTAGCGTCCGCGACCCTCGGCGATCAATCGGTCACCCGCGCCCCGCACCTCGCCAACCACCTCGAAGATGCGGCGACGTCGTTCCGCCACGCGTCCGGTCGCCGTGAGCTGCTCACCCGGCGTCGCCGGAGACCGATAGCGGATCGACATCTCGACGGTCACCGCCCATGAGTCGTAGCTGGACGGTGCCCAGGCCATGACCTCGTCCAGCAGCGTGGCGATGATCCCGCCATGGAGCTTATCGCTCCAACCGACGTAGTCATGACCGGCGGTCCACCTTGCCTGCGCGGTTCCCTCGCCGATCTCGATGTGGAGGCGCATGCCGATCGGGTTGTCCGCGCCGCACGCGAAGCAGTTGTGGTCGGCGAATGCGTAGCGACGACCGTCATCCGCAACGATCGATCGGCTGTCGCCGAGCGCTCCGACCTCGCTCTCCATGCCTACCAGCGGTCCTCCCCTTCCTCGGCGACGTAATCGGCGGCACCCCACTCGTCGTCGCCCGAGCTCCGAAGGCATTTGTCAGCGATGGCGAGGGCGAATGCATGGCTGACCGCGTAGGAGTCGCGCAGCATGTTGACCGCTTCACGGCGGTCGCCCACCCCGTTCGCCTCCAGGAGCTCGCACCACTCGTCGATCGTGCGTCCGGTCTTGCTGGCCACCTGTCGCAGGTCGGCCACGTGTCGTGATGGCATCGGTCTGACTTGCCTTTCAGTGTCGAAGGTCAGATGTCGAGGTTGCGTACCTTGCGCGCCTCGCCACGGATGAAGTCGCGCCGCGGCTCGACATGCTCGCCCATGAGGGTACTGAACATCTCGTCCGCGGCTTCGGCGGTACCAACCTCGACCCGCAGCAGAGTGCGGGTTTCCGGATTCATGGTCGTGTCCCAGAGCTGATCGGCGTTCATCTCGCCGAGTCCCTTGAAGCGCTGAACGGTCACGTTCTTGGTCTTGCCATCGCGGCTCAGGATCTTGATCGAATCCTCGCGCTCCTTCTCGCTGGTCGCATAGCGGGTCACCTTGCCGGTGCTGACCCGATAGAGCGGCGGTTGGCAGATGTAGAGGTAGCCGTTGTCGATGATCTGCGGCATGTGGCGGTAGAAGAAGGTGAGCAGCAGCGTGCTGATGTGCGCACCGTCGACGTCGGCGTCGCTGAGGAGGCAGATGCGGTGGTAGCGCAGCTTCCCGATGTCGAATGTCTCGCCGATGCCGGCGCCGAGCGCAATGACCAGCGGCCGGATCTTGTCAGAGCTCAGCACGCGGTAGAGGCGCGCGTTTTCGACATTGAGCATCTTGCCGAACATCGGCAGGATCGCCTGGAATCGCCGATCCCGGCCCTGCTTGGCGGAGCCTCCCGCCGAGTCGCCCTCCACGATATACAGCTCCGACCGCTCGGGGTCACGCTCCTGGCAGTCGGCCAGCTTGCCCGGCAGCGCC
>JBBJNX010000166.1:0-5313 GCA_037721115.1 Candidatus Limnocylindria bacterium | reverse complement strand
GTATTCCGTCCGTTCGCCATTTCCACCGCGGTACTCGTTGGTCGCGACCGAAAAGGTCGTCAATAGCGCAGTTTCACTGACGACATACTCGGCGTGACTTTCAGCCGGTTATTGCGAACACCGGACGCGAACCGCTGAGTCCCTTCAGTTCGTGCACACCGCGATCCTCAAACTGGAACGAGCTGCCGTCGAGGAGGTCGTGAACGGTTCCGGACGCCAAGATCTCATTGGGCTGCCCGAGGGCGAGGATACGAGCGGCGGCATGGACCGCGAGGCCGCGAACATCGCCGGCGGATATCTCGACCTCGCCGCTATGGATTGCCTGTCGGAGTTCGAGGCCGAGTCCAGCGATCTTCGAGCGCAGCAGGACCGCACAGCGTGCCGCCTTTTCCGCACCATCGAATACGGCCAGCATCCCGTCCCCGGTCCACTTCACCACGCGACCGCGATGGCGATCGACTGCCGCCTGAGCTTGCTCGTTGTGCTGAGCGACAAGCTCCTTCCAAAGGCCGTCCCCGATCCGGTTCGCGACCGCAGTGGAGTCAACGATGTCGGTGAATAGGATCGTCGCGAGGCTCCGGTTGTCCCGCACATCGACGCCCCGTCCGAAAGATCGCATTGCCTCAAAGTCGACGGATACCCAGGGCTCGTCACCAACGACCCACGCATCGTGACCCGGCGGAATCTCGAACACATCCCCGGGGCCGATCTCCAGCTCGGTTCCGTCCGGCGTCTCAACCCGAACACGTCCCGACAGAGACACGCCGAGATGGTGATAGGTGCACCACTCGGTCCCGGCGATTGGCTTGATGTCGATTGACCAGCGCCAGCCCGGCTCATAGGTCATCCGTCCGACAACCACGTCGTCAAGCTCGACGACATCAACGCGACCGTGCGGAAAGCGCCGAACGTCGACAGCGTCGTGAAAGCGCTTCCGTTGCATTCGCACGGTCGGATACTACGCCCGGCCCTTGGGTCGCGGGCGGATGGTAAGACCCGTGCCGCAGCCGTTGGCGCGGATGCGCCGAGATTATCGGCGCGAAGGGTCGTGATCACGGTAGATAAGGTCGACCAATGCGTCCGGGATCTATCGGCGCAGGATGTCGAGGCTAGCGCCGTAGTAAAGGACGCTGGTCTGGAAGTCGGTTGTCATCGCTCTCCGAAAGCGCAGGCTGTGGGCGGACCTTGCTTGCAAATCAGAGGGTAACAGGGGCTGCCGACCGATATGAGACAGTACGCATTCGGTAAGAGCACTCCCGTGCAGGCTCCGCGCGTGCCTAGCCGCGCTGCAACGGTCGTGGCTAGCCTGCGGTACTGGTCGGGGCGAGAGGATTCGAACCTCCGACCCCTTGGCCCCCAGCCAAGTGCGCTGCCAGACTGCGCCACGCCCCGACCGAGCGGCCAGTATAGCCGCCGGCATCTCAGTCGCCCTCGACAGACTCCAGCTCATCCTTTGTGGCGCGCGCCATGAGCTCGGCGACGGCCGCGAGAGGCGGACGTTGATCGAAGACGACCGCACGAACCTGCTCGGCGATGGGCATCTCCACACCGTGCGCGGCCGCCAGCTCAAGCGCACCGTTGACGGTGGCAACTCCCTCCACGACACCGGTAACCTGGTTCCCCGCTTCCGGCCACGGAACTCCGGATGCGACCAGCTCGCCGGCGCGCCGGTTGCGTGAGAGCGGCGACATGCAGGTGGCGATGAGATCGCCGACACCGGCAAGTCCTGCAAAGGTCAGTCGATGCGCGCCGGCGGCAACGCCCAGGCGCGTCATCTCGGCCAGGCTGCGAGTAATGATTCCGGCCTTCGCGGAATCGCCGAAGCGGAGGCCGTCGATCATGCCGGCCGCCAGGGCCATCACGTTCTTGAGCGCGCCGCACAGCTCGACCCCGATGACATCCGGATTGGTATAGACCCGGAACCGATCCGAGGACAGGACCCCCGCCAGGTCGGCCGCCAGATCCGCATCCTCTGATGCCACGACGGAGCCCGCCGGCTTGCCAGCAGCGATCTCTCGCGCCAGGTTCGGCCCCGAAAGCGCCGCGATCCGGCGACCCGGCAGCACCTCGGCAATAACCTGCGTCATGCGCAGGTGGGTTCGCTCCTCGATACCCTTGACGACCGAGAGGATCGGGACACCGGGAGCCAGCCGGGGTCGGACGGCTTCCAGCGTGGTGCGCACGTGAGCCGATGGCACCGCGAGCACGTAGAACCGATGCGGCTCGGAGAGGTAGGTGTCATCGGTGACCAGTCGAACATTCGGCGGAAACGTGACGCCCGGCAGGTAGCGCTCGTTCGTACGCGCGTGGGCCAGGCGCTCGGCCGTCTCGGTGGAATGAGCGCGCAGACTGACGGGGCGCTGCGCATCGGCGAGGTGGATGGCCAGGGTGGTGCCCCAGGCACCTGCGCCGATGACCCCGATCTGATCCGTCACGCCGCCGAGAATACCAGCGGTCCCCGGTGGATACCGGCGCATTTCCTATCAAATTCTCCCGGAGACAGGTATCACGCCTTCGGGGCGGCTGTTCCCATCTTATGTTCATCCGCAGAGAATTGACGACAGATCGCGCTCGTCTCACGCTCAGTCGGGCGCAGCGGCGGCTCGAGTGCTCCAACCGACCGACGCTAACGGTCTGGTGATGAAAATCTGAGAGGAAAGCGGCCACCGACTCGGCAGCAGTTGCCGGTCTAGCGCTTGCGGCGGGTCGCTGCGCTCCGTCGCGGCTTCGCCGAACGACGGGCCGCATCCTCGGACTCCCGCTGACGCAGGATGAGGCGAATCGGCGTACCAAGGAATCCGTACTTCTCCCGGATCTGGTTTTCCAGGTAGCGCTTGTAGGAAAAGTGCACGATCTCCGGATCGTTGCAGAACACGACGAACGTGGGCGGCGCCACGCCGACCTGGGTGGCGTAGTAGATCTTCGGAAGCCGATTGCGCACGTGCGATGGCGGATGCGCGCGGACGGCGTCCATGATGAGTCGATTCAGCTCGCCGGTCGGCACGCGCCGATAGCGCTCCTCCGCCACCCGGATCGCCTCCCGCAGAATGCGCTCGAGCCGCTGCCCGGTCAGCGCCGACGCGAACACGATATCGGCCCACGCCAGGTAGGGCGCATCGCGGCGCAAACGCTTGAGCCATCGATCGGCGGTGTCCGCGTCCTTCTCCACGGTGTCCCACTTGTTGAGGACCAGCACGATCCCCTTGTGCGCCTCGAGCACGTAGCCGACGACGTGTGCGTCCTGGGCGGTGTAGCCCTCGCTCGCATCGGTCATGACGACCGCCACGTCGGCGGAATCGATGGCCTTCATGCTGCGCAGGACGCTGTAGCGCTCGATCCCTCGCTCAATTGCGCCGCGCCGCCGAATGCCAGCGGTGTCGACCAGCACGATCTCCTGTCCGTCCAGCATGATCGACGTGTCGATCGGATCCCGCGTGGTACCCGGCACCTCCGACACGATCATCCGCTCGGACCCGAACACCCGGTTCACGAACGTGCTCTTCCCCGTGTTCGGCCGCCCGACAATGGCGACCCGCGGCGCACCGAGCTCCGTCTCGGCCAGCTCGGCCATCTCCTCCTCGGTCATGTCCTCGGGGTGAACCGATGCGGCAGCCTCTGCCTCGTTGGGCGGAGGCAACCCGTCGACGATGAGGTCAGCCAGGTCGCCGGTGTTGCGACCGTGCTGCGCGGAGATCGTGATGGCAGGATCGAAGCCGAGCGCATAGAACTCAACGGCATCGGCCTCTCGCGCAGGGTTGTCGCCCTTGTTGATGACCAGGATCACGGGCGCGTCGGCGCGCCGCAGGCGATCGGCGACCTCGTGATCAAGGGGTGCGATGCCGGCGTGCGCGTCGACGACGAAGAGGATGAGATCGGCTTCCTCGACCGCCACCCGAGCCTGGACCTGCACGCGCTCCTCGATATCGGTCCCTGGCTCCAGCTCGAGGCCCCCTGTGTCGACCAGCGTGAACGTGCGTCCGGCCCATTCCCCCGTGCCGTAGACGCGGTCGCGGGTGGTACCCGAAACGTCGGAAATGATCGCGACGCGCTCGCCGATGAGACGGTTGAAGAGCGTGCTCTTGCCGACATTCGGACGGCCGACAATGGCGACCACGGGAAGGGATGACATCAGCTGGAGTGTACCCGGCGAGGGTGAAAACGGCCGTTGTCGTCGCTCGGCGGCGCTAACTCGACACGAGCGGTCGCCGGGGACGATACGATCCGCGGCGTGAGGATCGGCATCGCGGCGACCAGGCTGGCCGGGGTCGATGGCGTCACGTTCGAGACCGCGAAGTGGGAAGCGGTGCTCGACAGGATGGGTCACGACTTGCGCCTCTGCGCCGGAGAAGTCGACGCCCTCAGGTTCCAGGCACGCCTCGTTCCGCCGATGCATTTCACGTGGGGCCCGGCGGCACGAGCGACCGCCGCCGCCTTCGATCCGGACAGCAACCCCACCTCGGTGCGAAGCGAGATTGACCGCCTGGCGGATCTGCTGGTGCCCGTCCTCCAAGACTGGGTGCGGGTCAACGCGCTCGATGCACTGATCGTCGAGAATGCCTGGGCGATCCCGATGCAGCTGCCACTGGCTGTCGCCCTGCGCCGAGTCGTCCAGGAGCTGCGGCTCCCGACCATCGGCCACCACCACGACTACTGGTGGGAGCGTGAGAGATTCGCTGCCTGCGTGGTGCCGGAGGTGCTCGAGGAAGCCTTCCCACCTGACCTTCCGTGGGTGCGCCACGTCAGCATCAACAGCATTGGTGCGGCGCAGCTGCGCGAGCGTCGAGGGATCGAATCTGTCGTGGTCCCAAACGTCTTCGAGTTCGGAGACCGCCGTCCGCGACGCTCTCCCGCCGTGCGCCGGCGGCTGCGACACGAGCTCGGCATGAACGAGCGTGGCCTGCTGGTCGTGCAGCCGACGCGCGTCGTGCCGCGCAAGGGCATCGAGCTGGCGATTGAGCTGGTCGGACGCCTCGAAGATCCCGACGCCGTGCTGCTCATCACGTCGCCCGCCGGAGATGAAGGGCTGGATTACCTCGTCGGTCTCGAGCGGCTCGCCGAGCATCACCGGGTCCGACTGGCGTACGCCGCCGACCGCTTTGCACCTGATGCCGATGGTAAGCCGATCCGTCCGGCGCACTCTCTCAACGACGCCTACCTCGCCGCCGACCTGATCACGTATCCCAGCCTGTACGAGGGATACGGCAACGCGCTGGTGGAGGCCCTCTACTACGGCGTGCCGGTGATGGTGAACCGATATCCCGTCTATGTTTCGGACATCGCCCCGCTGGGCGTGCGCATGATCGAGATCGACGG
>JBBJNX010000165.1:0-5341 GCA_037721115.1 Candidatus Limnocylindria bacterium | reverse complement strand
AGGGGAATCGACGCTCTCGGTGCCGCGAAGACCGACCACGTGGTGGCGAAGACGACGATGCTGCCGACGCTGACCAGTCCTCGGATCGCGACGGGTACGTCCCGCGTCAGTCCCCACCCGGCCACGGCGACGTACACCGCCAGCTCCGCCGCGAAATAGAGCACATCGGTGAACCGGATCGAGGAGGTCGTGCCGGTGCTCAGGTTGCGTCGGCGACATGGAAGACGGGGAAGCCGGGCGCGATGTCGGCGAGCTGTTCGTCGGAGGCGTCCGCGTCGAGGCCTTCGAAGAACATGCCGACCTCAAACTTCCACCGGCGCAGGTACCCGCGCAGGATCGGTGCCTTGACGTCGTCGCTGAGCTCGTCGACGTGGAACGCTTCGACCCGGCGCCCGATCCGCAGCTCGCCGCCGCCGGCCGCACGGAGGTTGCGCACCCACTGGGTTACGCCTCGGGGAGCGACCAGGTAACGCCGGCCGTCGATGGTGAGCAGGTTGACGGGCGTGGTTCGCCACTGGCCACTCCTACGTCCCTGCACCCGCAGTTCGCGTGATCCCCACACACTGATTCCCAGCCGAGTCAGCCGGCGGACCGCGCGGTTGAAGACGTTGCGGGTGAACCAGCCTGGTTCGAGGTAACGCGGTTGTTCGGTCATCGCCTTCTCATCCTCGTCGGTTCCGAGAGCAGTGGTCTCGCCTGGAACCAAGGATACGCCCAGGTGCACGCCGAGTCAAGAGCAGTGCTCTTTATTGTTGCCACTGCTCCCTCGGGAGGGCATAGTTGGGACCATGACGCAGCAGAGTGCGCCGCGCGCGGCGCGGGTGAGGGTGCGCGACGAGCTGACCCGTGAGATCAAGGACGCCGCCCGCCGTCAGCTGGCTGATCGGGGGTCGGCGGCCTTGTCGTTGCGAGCGGTGGCGCGGGAGATGGGTATGGTCTCGTCAGCTCTCTACCGCTACTTCCCGAGCCGGGACGAGCTGCTTACCGCGCTGATCGTCGACGCCTACGACGCCGTTGGCGGCACTGCCGAGCGGGCGGAGTCGGCCGTGCGACGTGTCGACCTCGCCGGTCGATGGATGGCGGTGGTTGGCGCGGTGCGCCACTGGGCGTTGGCTCATCCGCAGGAGTACGCCTTGATCTTCGGTAGCCCCCTGCCCGGCTACCGGGCTCCGTCGGACACCGTCAACCCGGCGGCGCGGATTCCGGTCCTGTTGTTGCGGATACTCACCGACGCAGTCGATGCCGGGCGCGTTCCCGGGGCGGCGGATCGTCCGATGCCGCCGCCAGTCCTCGATGATCTGAACGCGTTACGTGATCTGGTTGCGCCGTCGCTGTCCGAGCAGGACATGGCGCGGGCTGTGATGGCCTGGACCCAGGTCATCGGGAGCATCAGCTTCGAGCTCTTCGGGCACCTCGCGGGCGCCGTCAACGACTACGAGACCTACTTCGACTACCAGATGCGCGGCGTCGGCTTGGATCTCGGGGTAATACAATCGGACGACGCCTTTATCTAGTTCGACTTGCTCGACACGAGTTCACGGTCAGGTCAAGTTCGGGCAGTCAACGCGGTGAGGACTCCCCACGACTCCGTAGAAGCTCGGCCGTGCTTGAAAGCCAGGCCGTGAACGGGTCGGTGGTGCTGACGCCGGTCCCGGAGGCCGGGAGCTGGGGGGCGGGGCGGGAGTGGCCCCGGTTGTCGGGGGATCGGCGGGATGCGGTGTGCCTGCTGCCTCGGAAAGGGTGACCGGCTCGACGCGCTGCGCCGGCTTGTGCTCCTTGACACTCCGTCGTCGATCCCCTTCGATCGGGTCGCCACGACTGCCCGCCCGAACCGTGGCGCGGAACTTGGCGCGACGTGCACCGCCCACGCGCCGCCGATGATCCTTCGCCGACCGTTCGAGCTGATTGTGGCCCGCACGTTCGACGCCGTGGTGGTGGCGGTGAGGGGGCCAGTGAATGCGCGTCGTGCCGGTTGGCTGCTGGAGATCGTGGCCGACCTCGTCGACGCCGACGACGTGGTGGACCTGGCTGTCGATCTCCGCCACGCCCTTGTCGGCGGCGACGCCGAGGTGACGGCCACCGTCGCCGCGTTGGCTGACTGGCGGGGAGTCACGGGTGCGACCGCCGGTGGTGGCGTCCGCCAGCCGCAGTCGCTGAATCCCGGCGGGACCGCGTGCGGCCACAACGGCCGCTTCCAGCTGTCTCTCACCCCCGAAGAGCAGGTTGTTCGCCAGCGGGAGGTGATGCGGTTCCATCCTTCGGGTCTCAACCTGGCAACCCCTCGCAGACTCGACCAGAGATCAGAGCGAGGGGGTCCTTCCACGACCGCGAACGCCCAAGCCTCACCGAGGTGGCATCCCCCGCCAGCCGAACGCGTCCCCTGCTGCGCCCAGCCCATCACGACGAACGTTGCCGACACCCCCCGGCCGTTCAAAACCGTTGGCGCTCAACACCCGTCCGCGACCGGTCGTCAAACCGATGTCACAGATGACGTGACTGCCCCGTCTCACTCCCGTACCCGCCCGTAAGGGTCTCGATCAAAGGATGTTGCCATGCGCGTTTTCGTTGCAGGAGCTACCGGAGTCATCGGCCGACAGTTGGTGCCGATCCTCAACTCGGTTGGTCACGATGTCATCGGACTCGTGCGACCCTCCGCCTCGGCGGACGAGGTCGAGCGGGCCGGCTCTCAGGTCGCGATCGCGGACGCTCTCGAGCCGGCCGCACTCTGCCGAGCCGTCAAGCACGCTTCGCCCGACGCTGTCGTCAACCTGCTGACCGCCATCCCCGATGAGATAAGGCCTCGCAGGTTCGCGAGAGACATCGCGATGACGAACCGGCTTCGCACAGAGGCCACTCGGAACCTGCTCGAGGCGGGCGCTGCAGCGGGATGCGGTCGGTTCATCGCCGAAGGACTCGCCTACGCTTACGACCCGCAGGGTCAGGGCTTGGCCAACGAAGACACGCCGCTGTGGAACGACGCGCCGAAGCAGTTCGCTCCCGCGATCGAGGCCCTCATCAAACTCGAGACCCTCACACGCGAGGCGAACGGGCTCGTCCTGCGACTCGGTCACCTCTACGGACCCGGTTCCAGCTACGCGGCGAACGGCTCGTTCACTCGAGATGTCCGAGCTCGTAAGGTTCCCCTCGTCGGCGCCGCTACGTCCGTGTTCTCGTTCATCCACGCGCATGACGCGGCAAGCGCGATCGTGGCGGCGCTCGACAAGGCAACGACAGGAGTTCTCAACGTCGTGGACGATGAGCCGACAGCTATCAAGCTCTGGCTCCCTGCGCTTGCGAAAATTCTCGGAGCGCGACCCCCCAAACACGCGCCAACCGCTGTCGCGCGCATGGTGGTCGGCGGTTGGGGGACCGCATTCATGACTCGACTCCGCGGAGCGGACAACGCACGGGCCCGTCTGGCGCTCGACTGGCGCCCGCAATACCCGTCGTGGCGGGAGGGGTTCGCCGACCTGAGCCCTGCCGGAGCGACAACCACCGCTGCCGCCGTCGCACGCAACAATTCGACATGATGAGGAGAACGGCATGCCGCTACCAACGCCTATGGCCACGTTCAACAAGAGGGTCACGAACCCGGTGACACGACTTGTCGCTGGCCATCTGCCGGGCTTCGGGATCATCATTCACCAAGGCAGACGATCGGGACGCACCTACCGCGCGCCGATCAATGTGTTCCGCCGCCACGGCGGGTTTGGCTTCGCGTTGACCTACGGCGAAGGCGACTGGGTGCACAACGTCATCCACGCCGGCAGTGCCACGCTCATCACGCGCGGAGCCGAGCATCAGATATCGAACCCGCACGTCGTGAACGACCTGCGCTCCATCCGACTCCCACTGCTCGTCCGTGCGATCCTTCGCGTGATCCGAGTCGACTCGTTTCTTCGCGTCGAGGACCTCAGCGAAGGCCATCACGATCAACCGGATGCTGTAGGCGAGGCATGAACGACGGCGTCGACGACTTTCAGCAGCTGCGTCCAGCGCTGCTTGGGCTGGCGTATCGAATGCTCGGCAGCATGTGGGACGCCCAGGATGTTGTGCAGGACGCGTGGCTGAAGTGGACGCGCACCGATCGTGCCGAGGTTCGCGAACCGCGTGCCTTTCTCATGACCGCGGTCTCTCGCCTCGCCATCGATCACCTGCGGCTGGCGAGAGTGAAGCGCGAGAGCTACCGAGGACCGTGGTTGCCAGAACCCGTCGCGACCGACGCGCTCGGGCCGATGGACACCGTAGAGCTCCGCGACACCGTCTCGTTCGCAACGCTGACCATGATGGAACGCCTGTCGCCGAACGAGCGCGCTGTCTTCGTGTTGCGTGAAGCCTTCGACGTCCCCTACAGCGACATCGCCAAAGTTGTCGACACATCGCAGCAGGCATGCCGGCAGCTCTACTCACGGGCGAAGCGTCATCTGGCAACTCGTGATGCGCGCTATCGCCCCTCCGACCACGAAGTGACCACCTTGCTCACCAACTTCATGGCCGCGGCCCAGGGCGGCGATCTCGCGGCATTGAGCAGCATGCTGGCAGACGACGTCACAGCTTGGAACGACGGCGGCGGCAAGGTGCGAGCGGCAACCAAGGCCATCGTCGGTAGAGACCGGGTGCTGGCGTTCATCCGCGGCTTGCTATCTCGCTATCCGCTACGTGACGTTCGAATTGTCCAGGCAAATGGTCAGGCGGCTGCGCGTCTCAGCTTCGACGGTAACCCGCAATTCCTTGCGATCGACGTCGATGACGGACGTATCCAGGGCCTCTACGCCGTCCTCAATCCAGACAAGCTCATGCGCTTCTCGGAGCCGAGCTCCGACGTTCGGGAGGCGCCATGACGGACACGATCCCGACGGAGTACGAGATGGTCGTCGCGCCGCGGGGGCGGGGCTCAGGCTGGCCCAGGCGGCGGGCCTGCTCGGACTGCTCTTCGCCGCCGTCAGCGCCTACTGGGGCCTCGGAGGCACGTGGCTCCTGGAGACCATCGGTGGCGCACTTGAGGAGCAGGGCCGTGCCGGCAACGCCAGCGTCTTGCTTGCGCTGTGGGCTGCCGCGGCCCTCAAGCTGGTCGCCGCCGTGCTACCGCTGCTGGCCCTTCGCCGATTGACCAGATCAGTGTGGCATCGGGGATTGTGGGTGCTGGCCTGGGTCGAAGCCGCCATCTTGACGGTGTACGGCCTGGTGTTGACCACCGTCGGCCTGCTCGTCCAGACGGACGTCATCGAGGTGTCGGTCACCGGCGCCGAGCGTCGAGCGTTGGCCTGGCACACCTACCTTTGGGATCCCTGGTTCCTCCTGTGGGGACTTCTCGTGGCCGGCGCCTTGCTGCGCGGCCGAC
>JBBJNX010000164.1:0-5385 GCA_037721115.1 Candidatus Limnocylindria bacterium | reverse complement strand
TCATGAATCAGGTCTGGGCGAACGCTCGAGGAGGGGCGCGGCCGGCCGCGGACCCAGCCCAGGGCGCCAAGCGGAGGACCCATGGCGGGCTGGGCGGCCGGGGAAGGTGGCGTGGCGCGTGGCCGAACCCTCGGTTCAGCGCCGACGCGATGGCCGCGAGCAGCTCCTGCTCGACGGCTCCGGTCGTGGTCGCCAGGAGTGCGGCCAGACCGCTGATAAATGCGATGACCGGCAGAGCAAGCGGATATTCCGGCCCCAACAGCACGCTGAGTCCGCTGGCATGCTGGTGGCTGAGATAGTGCTCGATGTTCTCCTGGATCGCGAAGCCCGCGACGATCAGCGCAAAGAGTCGCAGCCAGATGGCAAGCAGTCGAGTCCGCCCCCTGCGCCCGGGTGCCACACCCAATGAGGCAGCTCGTCGGCGCAACCCGTGCAGGCGAAGCAGCACTCCGATGACGCACGCCATACCGACCAGGGCGAGCGCCAGGCTCGCGAAGCCCCAGTAGTCGTGGCCGGCCTCGCGCATGGCACGGGTGAGGGACTCGCCCGGGCCGATCTGCACGAAGAAGATGGCGCCGTGGCTGAGGAAGAGCGCCACGGCCGCGAGCGCCCAGAAGGCAAGCCGCGTGGGGATGCGCGCGAGCGCCACTTCGATCCTCATGTCACTTCTCATACGAGCGTCGGCGCGCCATTGCATGTCCAGCCACGCCTCAGGCGGACTCGCCGTGGCCGTGCGGGTGTTCGACCAGGCGCATTGGAAGCGAGGGAAGCGGCCGCGGGTCGGGATCGGGCTCGTATTCGTCGGTCTCGCCGGCGACGGCGTAGGTCCACCGTGGCCCATCGGCCGAAATCGTGGTCAGGGCATGGGCGAATGCGTCGATGTCGGCCCTCGTCGAGCCGAGGCCCAAGCTCATGCGCGCCGCACCGGGCAGCCGTTCGTGGTGACCGGCTCGCGCGACGTCGAGCAGCCGATGAGCCTCTGCATCATCCACCTTGAGCAGCCGCATCATGAGCGGGTGCGCGCAGAAGCACCCATGCCGGATGCCGATCCCGTGCTCGGCCGAGAGCACCGCGGCGAGCAGGTCGTACGGGACGCCGCGCAGGTTGAACGTCAGCAGGCCGACGCGTGGATGCTGTGCCGACCAGACGCGATAGTGTTCGAAGGCATCGATGCCGGACAGCCGCTGGCGAGCGTAATCGAGGAGCATCCGCTCCTCCGCCGCGATCCGCTCCATCCCGATCGAAGCGAGCGTGTCACAGGCGACCCCCATCGCCACGGCGCCGATCACGTTCGGCGAACCCGCCTCCTGGCGGTCGGGGAGGTCCGCCCAGAGCGTCTCCTCGACGGTGACGAGCTTCACGGCGCCCCCGCCGCGCAGGAACGGGTCGCCGGCGCTGAGCCAGTCCCGTTCGCCGATGAGCGCACCGGCCCCGTACGGGGCGTAGAGCTTGTGGCCGGAGAGGGCGAGGTAGTCGATGCCGTCGCGAGCCATGTCGATCGGCGCGTGTGGGGCGAGCTGCGCGGCGTCAACGAGAAGTCGCGCACCGTTTTCATGGGCGACTCGGGCGATCTCCGCGACCGGCCAGACCTCGCCGGTCACGTTGCTGGCTCCGGTCACGGCCACCAAATGCGGATCACCGCACCGCGGCAGGTCTCGCAGGGTGGCCTCGAGCGCCGAGAGCAGCTCCTCCGGCGTCTCGGGCACGGGAAGGCAGCGAATTCCGACGCGCTTCCACGGCAGCAGGTTGGCATGGTGCTCGCCGGCGAAGCAGACGACGTGGGTCCCCTCCGGCAGCGTCCCGGCCAACAGGTTGATCGAATCGGTCGTGTTGCGGGTGATGATCACCGCATCGTCGTCCCGCCCGTTGACGAAGCGCCGGATCGACTCGCGGGCTCCCTCGTAGGCCGCGGTGGAGGCCCGCGACTTGAACCCGGCGCCGCGATGGACGCTCGAGTACCAGCCCAGCAGCTCCTCGACGGCGTCGTGCACCGCCTGAAGTGCCGGGGCCGAAGCGGCATAGTCCAGGTTGACGTAGCGCCGCGTCTCGCCGGTCACGAGCGGCACCTCGGTATCGGCGCCGATAAGGCGGAGGAGGTCGCTGCCATGGACCGATGGCTGTTGGATGGCGGTCATCGGCCTCATCCTACGCCGTCGGTTACGGCAGGAACACCAGCTTTGCGGCCGCCAGCACCAGGACGGCGGCGAGCACGCGACGCAGATTGAGGATGCTGAAGCGCCCTGCGCCGACCCATGAGCCGATGAGCCCCCCGGTCACCACCGACGCAACCCAGAGCGGGGTCGCTGGCGGCAGAGTGACTCCTCCGGCGAGAAGGCCCGTCAGCCCGGCGATCGAGTTGACCAGGATGAACGCGCCGGACAGCCCGGCCGCGTCGCGGGTCCCGGTCCACGCCGCCAGGACGAGGAGCGGAGTGAGGAAGATTCCACCGCCCGTGCCGGTCAGCCCCGCGAGCAGGCCGATCGCCGCACCGGTCACGACGCCTGCGACGAGCGGGACCCCGCTTCGGTCGCCGTCATCGGTCGCTGCCGGTGCGGTCGCCAGGCGCCAGGCCCCGGCGAGCAGCGCGATGGCTACCAGCGGCCGGTAGACGTCTCCAGGGAGCTGGATGCTGCCGCCCAGGTAGGCCATCGGGACGGAGCCCGCGGCAAGCGGCAGGAGGCTCCGCCACGGGAGGTGGCCGGCGCGCGCGAACCGCACCACTACGATGCTGGCCACGAACAGGTTCAGGACCAGGGCGGTCGGCCGCATGGTGGTCGCCGCCACGCCCACGAGCGCCATGGCCGCGAGGTACGCCGATGCGCCCGCGTGGCCAACGCTGGAGTACAGCAGAGCGGCCGTAAAGAAGAGGCCTGCGAGGATGAGCGTGTCCGGCGTCATCGGCCCATTGTGCGTCCGTCGGACGGTTCGACTTCAGCAGCGGAAGCCGGACTCGATGACCTGCTGTAGCTCGACCTCGACCCGGTCGGTGGTGATGAACGGAATCGCGGCCAGGGTGTCGCCGAATGCGCCGCCGTCGCTGGCGGACGCCGCAGCGGCGCGGAGCTGAGCGTCGATTTGGTCGAGCGAGTCAAGCAATGCTTGGCGAAATGCCGCGCCGGAGGGCCAGGGACCCGCCGCGGCGACGAGCCGACGCGCGTCACGCAAGGACGCGCGGGCTTCGGCAATGCTGTCGACCGCTTCCACCGCGCCCTCCCGCAGGACGTTCAGCTGCGGCTCGAGCTCGGGGAGCTCGGCCAATGCCTCGCACATCCGCGCGGCGTACGCATCGGGCTCGCTGCGCGGTGACGCCTGGGCCACGTCTTCGGTGAAGGTGCCCGACCATACGGCCGTGTCCGGGTGGAACTGGCTCCAGGCGAACCAGAACGCCTGGTGTGCCGGGAGCTCGTCGCCGCCGATGAGGCGTGCCCGGAGGCCGCCCGCATCCGCGATGACCTCGACCGACTCCAGGCGGACCTCGCCCCCCGCCATCAGCTCGGCCTCGGCCTGCTCGACCCCGAAGGCCACGGGTCCCGCATCGGGATCGATCACACCCAGCACCTGGCTCTGCGCAGGTAGGCGGGGGTCCACCTGGCCGATCGGGAAGATCGGTCCGTCGTCGTCGCGCCCACCCAAGGGATCGTCCGGGTAGCTGCGCCCGATCCCGCCGTCCTCGGCCACGATCCTGGTATCTGGGTGCATCTCCTTCCATTCTCTCCAACTCGTGACCACGACCGTCGTCGGCTCGAGGACGATGCCGTCGTCGTGCAGACGACCAGAGATTGCCCGCCCGGTGAATGTGTTGAAGACCGAGTCGGTGACGAGGTCGTACATGACCTTGTTCGACCTCGACAGCAGGCCGGAAGTGCGGAGGACGGGGGTCTCGACGCCATCCGGGACGGCATCGGTCAGGAACGCCTGTGCCGAGCCGCACAGCGTGCAGTACGGCATGCCGATGCGGCGCTCGCCGATCGTGAGGTTCACCATCTCGTGGACCTCCATGATGTGCTTGGGAAAGGCCACCGCCTCGCCGTTCACGACCACGCCGAAGATGGTTCGGTCATCGGCATACCAGTCGCCGTCCGCGGCCGATGTCAGGGTTGGGTCGTCGAGCGAGGGGATGCACCCTCGAGGGCACGGATCTCGGTCGCCGCTCGGGCGATCGTCGATGAGGACGCCTCCCCAGGAGACCCAGCGCCAGTCGATCGCGGATGCCTCATCCGCAAAGAAGGGCTCCCACGCCGGCTCTACCGGGATGAAGAGGTCCGCTTTGCGTTCACGGTAGTCGGGCGGCGCCGGAAGGTCCCAGCCGATGAGCAGGTTCGTCACGGCCAGCCAGGTGATGGCTCCGAACCGGTCGTCTGCTCGTGGATCGACGCCGGTGAGTTCGGTGAAAGCCTCGGCCAGCGCCTGTTCCGCGAGCCCGCCCTGGGTGAATCTGAGCATGTCGGAGATGAGCCACGCCAAGCGGGCATCGCGTGATCCGGCGACGAGATCGAGTGCATCGGCGTCAAGAGACCCAGCCGTGATGCTCGGGATCAGCCGGTCGAGGGCGTCGCTCACGTCCTGGTCCAGCGCGCCTGTGGGAGCATCAGGGACCGGGGGCCAGAGGGGCTGCGTGGGAGCGACAGTATTCTCCAGATCGGCCTCGGGCCCTAGCGTCGGGGAAGGATCAGGTATGGCCGTGGTGCAGGCGGTCACGAGCGCAAGAGCGACGACGAGGATGTTCAAGCGCATCGGTGAATCATCCGCCGCGCTTGTAACGAATACATGACGTCCGCGATCAGGCCCGTGGCACGATCAGGGCTGCCATATCACGGTGTCGGGGCGGAAAATGGCCCAGGCGAACCAGAACGGCTGATCATTCGGCACGGATTCAAGTTGCGTTCCGCTCAACGGACCGTCGATGGCGGTCCCGCCCACATTCCAGGTCGAGCGGGTTTCGGTATCGGTCATCAGACCCTCACCGGCGCGCTCGAACTCGAGCGTCGTGCCATCGGGAACTGCGCGCGAGTACACGACGGCGGATCCCACGAGGTCGCCGCCGGCGACCGTGGCGCCACCCAGACCGGAGGCCGTGTCCGGGCTCCAGAGCACCACGATCGAGTCACCACCAACCGCATCGTTGACGACGACCGCCTCGGCGACGTCTGGGAGCGGATACGCCACCGCCTCCTCGTCGACCACGACGCCGACGATGCGGACCTTCGGATTCAGCCGCCCGTCGATCAGCGTCTTGTCCTGCAGGAGGAATGGATCGGAATCGGCCCGGTCGTACCCGCTGTAGGGGTTCGCGCCGTAGTCGCGGATGTGACCGGTGTTCCGCGTCAGGACCACGCCGTCGGGATGCAGCTCCTTGAACTGCGCCCAGCTGACGAGCTGCGACGG
>JBBJNX010000163.1:0-5424 GCA_037721115.1 Candidatus Limnocylindria bacterium | reverse complement strand
TCGAGCTGGCCGACGGGTCGAACCGCCCAACCGGTTGGACGACGAATACCGGATTCACGCGCTCGAACGCGATCGCGGCGCAGGAGGGTGCGTTCGTCGGAAGCCACGCCAGCACCGCGAACAATGGGTGGACTGTCTACCAGCAGGTGAACGTCACAGCCGGCGAGACCTACAGCTTCGATGGTCTCGAGAACATCCCGACGACGTCGGATGCGTTCAAGTTCCAGGTCAGGGTCCAATGGCGTGGTGCCAGCAACACCGTCGTGCTGCTCAAGAGGTTCACCGATGACACCGCCGGCGCATGGCAGTCGGTCACGTCAGCCAGCCTGGTGGCGCCCGCCGGAGCCACGTCGGCCCGGATCCAGATGGTGCCTTCCAGCCTGAATGGCACGATCTACGTGGACGACTTCGTGTTCGGGGTCGCACCGTGACCTCGACTCGTTGACCGGGTTGTCCACAGAGGTCGATCCGCACATGCGCAGAGAGGGGCCCCCGCGCGGGCCTCTCTTCATGGTCGGATGCGCTCGCACCGGATCGACCCTCCTTCGTCACGTTCTCAATCGATCGCCGCTGGTCTCGATCGCCTCCGAGACGCACTTCATGCAGTGGGCCCGCCGTCATCGGCTCGGGGACCGGCTGTGGTCTGTGCGGCGAGCCACCGACCAGCGGGCCGCGGTCGAGCGCCTCGCTCCGGCATTTTTCGCGCCTGACTTCTGGATCTGGCTGCGTCGCAACGTGACGCCCGACGAGCTGGTGAATCGGCTTGCCGATACCGATCTGACCGAACGAGCGGTCTTTGCGACCCTCTTCGAGCTGTACGGCGAGCGGCGCGGGCATTTGGCTCCCGGCGAGGGAGTCCTCGGCGAGAAGACGCCGGCGCACCTGCGCGACGTGCCGCGTCTCAGCGCCTGGTTTCCGAACGCACGATTCATCCACACCTTCCGCGACCCGCGTGGCATCTACGCGTCGGAGCTGCGAGCCCTACGGCGGGGACGCTGGGGGCCGAAGGCTCGCGTCCCGTGGCTGCCGTCGCGGTTGATCGATCCGCTGCTCGCTCCCGTGGAGGCGGTCAGCACCCTGCTGTCATGGCATGATGCTTCCCGGCTGCATCGGACGTACGAGCGGCTGCTGGGCGAGCGCTACCGGCTGGTCCGGTTCGAGGATCTCGTCACCTCCCCGGAGCGTGAGGTTCGGACCATCTGTGAGTTCATCGGCATCGATTTCGAGCCCAGCCTGCTGGAGGGCGTGGACGTCGTCGGTTCGAGCTTCGCCGACGAGCGGCACGCCGCCGCCGGCATCGATCCGGGCGCAGCGGAGCGATGGCGGCAGGAGATTCATCCGGTCGCCCGCTCGTGGTTCGCCCTGGCACTCGGTCGGCGATTGGGTCGATTCGGGTATCGACCCTGATGCGCGCCGCCTCCGCGATGTCGGTGCTGCGAGCCGGCCTGCGGCGGACCCCGCTCCACACGGGCTGGCGGTTCGCCCTGTCGGCCGTGGGTGCAGCTCGCGAAGGGAATGCGCTGACCGGCGTCCGGACGGCCTGCCTCTTCATCGGCCATGCCCGCTCCGGCCACTCGATCGTGGGCGCCCTGCTCGACGCGCATCCGCAGATCATCATCTCGGACGAGCTGGATGCGTTGCGCTACATCGACGCCGGGTTCAGCGCTCGCCAGGTCCTGTACCTCTCGATGTCCGTCTCGCGCCGCCAGGCGCGCAACGAGCGTCGCAAGGCCGGACTGGGGGGCACGGTCTACTCCTACCACGTGCCCGGACAGTGGCAGGGGCGACATCGAGACCTCAGGGTCGTCGGTGACAGTCGGGCCGGGTGGAGCGTTCAGCGCCTGGACCGCGACCCATCGCTGCTCAGCCGTGTGCGCCGTCGCTTCGGGGTGGTGGACCTGCGCTTCATCCATATTGTGCGGAATCCGTTCGACAACATCGCGACCAATATGCTGCGTGGGGCCAGGACCTTCGAGAGCGCGTTCGAGCTCTACTTCGCGAACTGTGAGGCGATCGTGCGGCTCGGGCAGCGCATCGGCGACGAGCACCTGCTGCGGTTGCGACACGAGGACGTCATCCTCAGCCCGCGCGAGTCGCTCGGTCGCGCGTGTGCATTTCTCGGGGTCGATGCGCCCGAGGCGTACCTCGAGGCCTGCGCCGGCATCCTCTACCCAACCCCGTCGCGCAGCCGCGAGAAGATCGCCTGGACCGACGAGCAGCGAGCTCGCGTGGATGCGCGCATCGCCGAATTCGACTTCCTGGCCGGCTATGGCTTCGCCGCCTGACGCGGTCGCTACCCCCCTTCGCCGCCCATGGTGTGCGCCGATGGGCTTCGCCCGGTCAGGTCGTAATACGCCTCCCGGACTCGCCAGGCGGCCATCAGGCCGACGTTCACCGGTGTGGCGATCAACCGATGGCGGATCGCATCCGGGCCGGAGAGGGTGATCGGAGATGGATCGTAGCCGTGGTTCGCCATGGATGCAGCCGCGAGCCGCTGGATGAAGGCAACCTGCGACTCGTTCAGGACCTTGCGGTATCCGCCGATCGATGAGGTCGAGATCTGGCCGCTGGCGAATCGCCCAAACGAGCTGTTGCCGCCGGCCTCTCGGAAATCGCTCGCGCCGCCCATCTCCAGCATCGCCGGGTCGTACGGCTCGTCGATGAACCCGCACAGCTCGCGCAGCGTGCCCTCTGGCTCATGGGCCAGCGTCTCGTAGCGAACGATACGAAATCGGTCGGGATGGCGCAACTGGATGCGCTCCCCGAGGCGGACGGAGGCGACCCAGGCGGCCGTCGCCGAGCCGACACCGCCGCGGTTGCTTTTCCAGCGCTTTAACGAGGATGCGTACCGGTCCCGTGGATCACGGATCATGTGCAGGATGCGCGCTCCGGAAAAGCACGCGAACACGCGGTCCGCGTAACGCTCGGTGTGAAGTGATTTGTCACCCCAGCGCTGCTTGCCGGCCCGCTCCGCGTGGTGCTGCTCGAGGAGCGCGAAGAGCCGGCAGTACGAGCGCTCGCCGCCCCGGAACTCGCTCCGCAGCCGAGCGTGGTCGGGCTCGAGCTTGCGGTGGCGTCGGTACTGCAGCATGGCCGCCAGGCAGCGGTCGAGATTGGCGTCCTGGGCCAGGTCGCCGAACCGGCCGTCAAAGTAGGTCCACCAGTTGGTGCGTCGCGTCATTGCCAGGTTCGGGTGCGATGCCAGCAGCGCGTAGAGCAGGCTGGTGCCGGTCCGCTCGAGCCCTCCGACGAAGATCGGCCCGCGCTCCATCAGGCCTCCCCCGCGCGGGGTGCCCGGGTCGCCGGGATCGTCCGGCGCGCCCGCTGCCGACCTGCCCGTGCCCGCCAGGCGAGGAGGGATGCCGCCGCCAGCGGCCGATCGACGAGCGCCAGTCGCAGCCGATCCATGGCACCCAGCGCTGGGGAGTCGGCCCGGTACCCATGCTGCAGCATGCGCGGTCCGCAGCGCGTCTCGATCAGGGCCACCGCCCGAGCGGACAGGGCGCTCCGATACAGGCCGATGCCCGCCACGAGCCTCTCGGGCACCGAAGAGTCACCATCGGCCGCGAGAGCCGGCTCGCCGATGAAGGCAAGCACACGGTTGAGGGTGTCCCGCGGGTCGCGCGCCAGGTCCTCGAACCGCACGAGGCGGTAGCGGTCGGGATGTGCGGCCGCGTGGCGCTCGCCCAGGACCGCCGACTCGAGCCATTCCTCGCACGCGGTCGACAGGCCGCCGCGTCCGATGCCGCCACCGGCGAGCGATGCGGCGAAGCGGTCGCGCGGATCGCGGAGCATGTGAACGAAACGCGCCTCCGGGAACGAATCCAGGATCTCGGGCGCGTGGCGTTCGATCAGGGCGGTCTGGTCACCCCAACGCCTCCGGCCGGTCTGCTCCGCGTGCTGGCGCCCCACCAGCGCAAACAGGTGGGCGTGCGTCCTCGCACCGCCGAGCAGATCGCGCTGCAGACGAATCGGGTCGTGTACCTGGGCGGCCACATGCCTGTCGCGGAGCAGCCCGGCCAGGACGTCGATGGCGACCGCGTCATCGGCCAGGTCGGCGTCGCGCCCGTGGTGGGTCGTCCAGAGCTCCGCGCGCCGCGCCAGTGCGATCGACGCGCTGCGCTCGATGGCGATCCGCATCGGTGTCTTGCCGGTGCGGTCGAGGCCGGCGATGAAGATGGGCCGATCGATCATGTCGTCGCGCGGACGAGTTCGGAGGTCCCGCGTTGGGCGACCTCGCGCTTCGTGGCGGCGGCGCGCGAGACGAGGACGTGGATCAGTCCCAGGCAGATCCACCACAGGCCCACCCCCCAGGCCGACGAGTGCAGCATGTCCATGAAGTTCGAGACGATGAACTGGTCGAGGAGCGCCAGCCAGAGCACGACGAGCAGGTTCCCGTTGAGGAAGCGTTCGGTCGGCATGAAGCGCCGTAACTGGATGCTGCGCATGAGCAGCCAGGCGGCGGGGAGCAGGTAGAGCACGAGCCCCGGCAGGCCGTTCTCGGCGGCGAGCGCGAGGTAGGCGTGGTGGGCGCTCCCGGGCTTCACCGCGATGTCGCCGACACGCTCCTTGAACGACTCGTCGAAGCGTTCGAAGTTTCCGTATCCGAATCCGAATGCCGGCTCCTTCGCGATCATCCGAACGGCGGCGTTGTTGGTGATGAGGCGTGACTCCGCGGTGTCGGAATCACCGACGCGTTCGTCGAGGACGCTGAACTGGCCGCTGAACGGACCTACCGCCAGCGCCAGGGCGACGACCGCGCCGACGCCCACGGTGGGCAGGATCGATCGCGGAAAGACGAAGAGGAGTCCGAATACCGCCACGACAGCCCCGAGCCAGCTACCGCGCGAGAGCGACAGCAGGACGCCGATGAACGCCGCCGCCGAAAGCAACATCGCTGCCCAGCGCACCCAGGCGAGACGCGACCCGACCCCGGCGTGGAGCGCAAGAAGGGCGCCGAAGACGAGGGTGACGGTATACGGACCAGGTCCGCCGAGACTGCCGATAGTCCGCTCACCGGCCCGCCCCAGCCAGGCGCCCGGCAGGACCCCGGGTGCCACCCAACTGAGGATCCCGATCGCGATCTCGACGCCGAGCACGGCGGCCACGACTGGCACGAGGCGCCGGATCTCAGATGGCCCGGGATCGATCAGCCGGATCAGCCAGAACAGGGTGATCGGCACGAACAGGGAGTCGAAGAAGGCGACCAGGAGCCGAACCGGGTTGTTGCTGAGGACCAGCACGTTGGCCACACCGAGCACCACGAAGCCGACCACGAAGACGTCCACCATGCTCACGTGAAATCGACTTCGCGAGAGCCCGAGCATGCGGTAGGTGAGGACGATGATCATGGTCGCCGCGATCATGAGTCGGTGGGTGGCCCACACGCCGGCGGAGACGGAGGCGGACGCGTCGACGACGAGG
>JBBJNX010000162.1:0-5438 GCA_037721115.1 Candidatus Limnocylindria bacterium | reverse complement strand
GCTCGCTGAAGCCGCCATCCAGGAGCCGATACAGCGCCAGGCGCGAGAGCGCGAAGAGCGCATCACCGGCGTTGATCGCCAGCGGGATTCCCCAGATTGCCCACAGCGTTGGCCGATGCCGGCGCTCGACGTCGGCATCCTCGATGTCGTCGTGGACCAGGCTGAAGTTGTGCCCGAGCTCCACTGCCGCCGCCCCCGGCAGCGCGGGACGGTAGTCGCCGGTGAGGGACTGGTAGGCGAGCGCGCCGAGGAGCGGGCGCATTCGCTTGCCGCGCGGCCCCGATTCCCCGTCAAGCCCCAGGTGGTAGGCCAGCATCTCGTACAGGGAGCGTGCGTGGCCCTCTCGCGCGTCGAGGACGCTCGACATCTCGGTCTCGATATCGGCCAGGATATGACTAAACTCGGTCCTGATGTCCACGCTGGAAGGGTACCCGACCTCTTCGAGGAGCCGCGTCACGACGGCTTCAGGTGGCGTTGGTTCTGGAGCATCGAGATCATGATACGCGGATGTAGCAAGTTCTGCTCCATCGGGCGCCGCCGATGAGTCCGCGGCCGCGCGTCTATAAGACCGAGGGTATCGTTCTGCGCTCGATGAACCTCGGCGAAGCCGATCGCGTGCTCACCATCCTGACGCCGCGGCTCGGGAAGCTGCGGGTCATCGCCAAGGGCGTTCGCCGCACGCGCTCGCGGATCGGCGGCGCGCTGGAACCGTTCAGCGATGTGCAGCTGGTGCTGGCCGTGGGACGCACCTTCGACGTCGTGACGTCATCCTCCCTCGAGGACCCTCATCTCGGGCTGCGCAATGACCTCCACTCGACCGCGGCAGCCTGGTACGTCATCGAGTTGGCTGACCGATTCTGCGAGGGCTCAGCCGATTCGCATGAGGCCTTCCGACTCCTGGCCCAGGCACTCTCGGCGCTCGACGCGCCGCCCGCCGAGGTGACGCGCGAGGTGGTCGCCCGCTGGTTCGAGCTCTCCCTGCTCAACGCGATGGGGTTTCGTCCCGAGCTGGCACGCTGCCTGGAATGTGGCGCCCAGATCGAGCCGGACGGCAACGCATACTCGCCGGTCGGTGGCGGCGTCCTGTGTCCTGCGTGCTCTCACGCCGCCCACGGCGCCCGAACCATCTCCGCCGACGCCCTCAAGGTGCTCCGCCATCTCCAGCGCTCGGCGCTCGTAGGAGTCCTGCGCCTGCGTCTGACGCCGACCGTCCATCGGGAGATAGAGCGCCTCATGCACGCCACCGTTTCGGCCGTGCTCGAGCGCGAGCTGCGTTCGCGCGACTTCTTCTCGGAGGTCGCCGCCCGCGAGGCCGCCGCCACCCCATAACCGCGGCTCGGTGCCGCCTTTCCTCTCGGATTCTCGCGTGGGGAGAGCTATATCGGCTTCAAGGGCTTCATTCGTGTCGGCTTCTCACGCCCAGACAGTTGAAGACGGTTCGCGCCGACGCCCTCGCATGGGCGCGGCGCCTCGCGGCACAAGAGGCCGGCGATAGTGCCGCTTGTTGTCCAAGCATGAGAATCTGATAGGACGTACTCACCTGAGCCAGGGAGACCGCCGATCCGTGCCATTTGTGTGCGCCCGAGAGCGTTAAGGGCGGCTTCTGGAGACCTCCGAGAATCGCGAATGCCCAGCCTGCCCAAATCAGGTCCCGAAACAGACGGATGTGTCTCCGGGGGCACAGCCTTCATGGCAAGCGCCCCGTTCAATACCTAGTGCTTCGCTGGCAGCATCAGTCATCCGAGGCCATTGCGTCTCCACAACGCGGCTCCATCGGTCCATCTTGAGTGAGGCTCGATTGTCACCTCATCGGCTAGACTCGACACCCCACCGAGCAGGAGCCGACTCACCCCGTGCCAGCGCCGAACTTTGACGTCATCTCCAGCCTCTCCAAGCGACGCGGGTTCGTCTTTCCGTCGAGTGAGATCTACGGTGGCATGGCCGGCTTCTGGGACTACGGGCCGCTCGGTGTCGAGCTCAAGAACAACATCAAGGCGGCCTGGTGGCGCCAGATGGTTCAGCTGCGCGACGACGTCGTCGGTCTCGACGCATCGATCATCATGAACCCGCGCGTGTGGGAGGCCTCCGGTCACGTCGCCGGCTTCAGCGATCCGATGGTCGACTGCCGCACCTGCAAGCACCGCTTCCGCGAGGACGACCTCAAGGGCAAGCCTTCGGAGATCGCCTGCCCGAACTGCGGCAATCGCGAAACCCTGACCGAGCCGCGCCAGTTCAACCTCATGTTCGCCACGCAGGTCGGTCCGGTGGCTGACAGCTCATCGGTGGCCTACCTGCGTCCGGAGACGGCCCAGGCGATGTTCGTCCAGTTCGATAACGTCGCGGTCAGCATGCGCCGCAAGCTGCCATTTGGAATCGCGCAGATGGGCCGATCCTTCCGCAACGAGATCACGCCCGGCAACTTCATCTTCCGCCTGCGCGAGTTCGAGCAGATGGAGATGGAGTTCTTCGTCCATCCGCGCGACGAGGACGAGTGGTTCGCCCATTGGGTCGACGCGCGCCACCGCTGGTGGACCGATGTGCTCGGCATCTCCGGCGACCGCCTCCGCCTGCGCCCGCACGATGCCGATGAGCTCTCGCACTATTCGAAGCAGACCACGGACATCGAGTACGAGTTCCCGATCGGGTGGTCAGAGTTGGAAGGGGTCGCCGACCGGACTGATTTCGACCTGCGAGCTCACGCCGCGGGGAGCGGGAAGAAGCTCGAGGTCTTCGACGAGGCGTCAGGAGAGCACGTGGTGCCGTACGCGATCGAGCCGGCGATGGGGGTCGATCGCGCCATGCTGACGGTCCTGGTGGACGGGTACACCGAGGAGCAGCTGGCGAAGGAAAAGCGAGTCGTGCTCCGCATCCGGCCCGAGCTGGCGCCGATCAAGGCGGCGGTCCTGCCGCTCCTGCGCAACCGCCCTGAGCTCGTGGAGCGGGCTCGTCGGCTGACCGCCGACCTCAAGCTGCATGTCTCGGCGCAGTACGACGACACCGCCTCGATCGGCAAGCTCTATCGCCGCCAAGACGAGATCGGCACCCCGTTCTGCATCACCGTCGATCCCGAGTCGCTCGAGGATGGCGCCGCCACCATCCGTGATCGCGACACCATGACCCAGGAGCGAGTCTCGCTGGAGCTCATCCCGCGGCGAATCGCCGACCTGGTGGCCGGCCGCAGCGCTTGGGAAGGCGTTCCGCGGGAGCCGGCTCCGGCGTGAGTCGCATCGGCCTGAAGTTGCCATCCACCGCTCAGGTCGATGCTAGGCGACGGCCGGGCTCTGCCGCCGAACTCAAACATGGGCAAATCTATGTCGGGCGGCGCGTCCACCAGCCGTCGCGTCACGTAGCGCCGATGACATCGGTGGATGACAACTTCTGATGCCGGTGACGTCGCTCGGAGAGGTGCACCACGCCTTCGAGCGTGGTGATCACGAGGCCGTTCTTCGACTCACGCATGAGCTTCTGTCGCAGCGCCCCGGCGATGATGCCGCACACGAGTACCGCGCCCACTCGCTCCTCGCCGTCGGCCGCCTCGACGAGGCCGAGCAGCATGCACAGGACGCTGTTCGGCTTGACCCTGACGAGATCCGTTATCGCGAGCTGCTGGCGCAGGTGCTCTCGAGCCAAGGGGCGCACCGGGACGCGGCCGCGGAGTTCGGTCGATTGGCCCGCAACGATCCCAGGCAGACGACCTGGACGGTGGCCGAAGCGCAGGAGCGGCTCGGCGCGTCACAGCCGTCGATGGGTCTCGAGGCGGCTCGACGTGCGGTGCGGCTCGAGCCACGCAACGGTCGCGCCCAGCTCGCATTCAGCCAGGCGCTGGCACGCACGGGGGACGCCCGCGGTGCCATTCAGGCTGCCGCCGTCGCACACCGCTTGCTCGACGGCCTGCCCGAAGCGCGCGAAGCGCTTGCCGACGCCCGCTGGCTCGCTGACGAGGATGTCGTGGCATTCGAGGAGTTTCGGTCACTGGCAACCGAGCTGACCGGTCCCGACCGGGACCGCGTGATGGCCAAGGCACGGACCGTTTATCGGCAGCACACCGGATGGGCGGGCCGGATCGTCGCCGGTATCGGTCCGCTGTTCGATCTTGCCTTCCGGCGTGGGTGGGTTCGCGTGACGCCATGAACACCGTTCGACTCCGTGCCGCGCAGACCGAAGAGCTCGGAGCCGATCAACTCGATGAGCTGACCCGTCTCTGCGAGGCGGCCTTCGACGAGCCGTTTGCGGAAACCTGGGAGCGGGTCGGACCCGGCCTGCACGTCATGGCCGAAGCCGATGGCCGAATCGTCGCCCATGCCATGATCATCGACCGACGCATGTATCTCGGCCACGAGATGGACGTCGCGCTCGACGTCGGCTACGTCGAGCACGTGGCGACCCTGCCGGAGGCGCAGGGCGCCGGGCATGGTGCGAGCGTGATGCGCGAGATCGGGCGCATCATCAACGACGAATACGAGCTCGGCGCGCTGGCGACCGGCAGCAACGGCTTCTATCAGCGGCTCGGCTGGGAGACGTGGATGGGGCCGACCGAGGTTCGCACGGCCGATGGCGAACGCGTGCGCAGCGCCGATCAGGACGGACACGTCATGGTCCTCCGCACGCGGCGGACGCCCACGGACCTGGCCCTCGAAGACCCCATCGCCGTCGACTGGAGATCGACAGAGCCCTGGTGAGTTCGGCCCTCGAGGCCGATCCGCACAAAGCCGTGCCTGGGCATGATTCCCGTGATCTGTTGTTGATCACCCTCGCTGTCTCAAGGGTATCCATACGCGCAACATCGGCTTCGTTCCATGCATCTCATCGGCAAGGAGGGACCGATGCGCCGTCAAGTCATCCTGCTCGTGATCCTGGCCGCGCTCGCGGCCTGCGGGCCGTGGACCATCACGCCCGAAGACCATCGAGCGCTGCTCGCCGAACGGTTCGAGTTGGACGAGCAGGCCTTCGTCGCGACCGATGATGGCCTCGTCTTCGTCGTCGAGAGCGGCGATGAGCTCCACCTCCTTCTCAGCCGGGATGGCAACACCGAGGAGATCGAGATCCTCGCCCGCGTCGAGCGTCGTGAGATCCCGGAGGGAACATCCAGCGTCAGCAGCCACGTCATCGCCTGCCCAGATGTTGCGATCAACGTGCGCTACTACCTCTTCGGGCAGGACACCCGCCAGATGACGAGGACGATGATCGGGCTCGATGCGATCGGCGGCCAGGTGGTCGACGGGCTCTGGCTGATGGCGATTCGAGACGACGAGATCGCGCCCGACCAGCGCTGGGAGGTTCGCGACGCGCTCGGAATCGCGGCCCTGGAGAGCGGAACGGGTGCCTTCTTCCGGCAGGATGGCCCGCGCGACGATGGACCGAGCACGCTGTGCCAGGCCGTTCACTGACCATTCGCTGCAACATCGCATACCGGTCATGCATCTGACGCGCATCAACAC
>JBBJNX010000005.1:0-19067 GCA_037721115.1 Candidatus Limnocylindria bacterium | reverse complement strand
GACGAGGTCGAATCGGTCCTGGAACGAGAAGCGCTTGGAACGATTGAGCCTGACGAGGCTCCTGCTCCATCGGTCGTCAAGCTCAAGCGCTTCGACATGCAGCCGATGTTCTCCGAAGACGCTATTGCCCAAATGGAAGAGCTTGGCCACGCCTTTTTCGTGTTCCTGGACGCAGAGACCGATGGGGTCGCAGTGCTGTATCGGCGCAGGAACGGGTCGTACGGGCTGATCGAGCCGGTTCTCGGCAACGGGAGATCGCGCTGAGACTCGCGCCGTCGATCAGAAGATGGCCGGCAGAACCAGCAACGCCGCCACGATCCCGATCAGCGCCACGAAGAAGACGAGCAGCCCCACGCCCAGGAGGTCGGTCGTCGGCGTCTGCGGTTCGGGCGATCCCGTCGGGTCCTCAGGCATGGCCCGCACCGTAGCACGGCCCGAGCCCCGACGGCGCCTGACGTGGCCTGCTTCCGCTCCGCGAGTGGGCCTGCACATGGGCGTGGCGAACGGGCTGATGCGGGCGGCGCGCCGATCTCGCCAGATTGGCGCACAGGCGCTCCAGATCTTCAGCGACAACCCGACCGCCTGGCGTCGACGTCCCGAACCACCGCCCGACGCCCCGGAGTTCATTGCCTACTGCTCCCGAGAGGGAATCGCGCCGATCTCGATCCACGCCTCCTACCTGATCAACCTCGCCGGCTCCGCCGAGCCCTACGCCTCGCAATCCCGCGCGGGCCTGATCTTCGAGATGCAGCGTGCCCCGATGTACGGGGCGACGCTGGTCAACACCCATATCGGGTCGCATCGGGGGGTCGGCGCGGACGTCGGCCTGCGACAAATCGTGGAGTCGGTGCGCGCCGTCCTGGAAGCATCGCCGCCATCGGTCCGGCTGGTGCTCGAGAACTCGGCGGGCGGCGGGGATCTCCTTGGCTCTCGGGTGGAGGAGCTGGCGGCCATCCTCGAGGGAGTGGGGTCCGTGGCCGGGGCGGATCGGCTCGCGTTCTGCCTGGACACCGCGCACCTGTGGGGTGCCGGCTACGACATTGGGTCCGTTTCGGGGGCGGGTGCCGTGGTCGATCGGTTCGACGAGCTGATCGGGCTGGACCGGCTTGCCTTGATCCATCTCAACGATTCGCGATCATTGTTGGGTTCGCGGACGGATCGCCACGAGCACGTCGGGGCAGGGCAGATCGGTCCTGTGGGCCTGGGTGCGTTTCTGCGGGATCCGCGGTTGGCGCGGACGCCATTCATCATGGAGACGCCGGGCGGAGACGAGGGCTACGACGCCGTCAACCTGCGACGCGCGTTTCAGCTGTGGGGCGGGGCCGATTCTTTGCCGGTCCTGCCGCCGAAAGCCTTCCGAACCAACCGCCGCTCCACGCGGATGGGGCCTCGGGTGGGGTTAGCTTAGTCCCTTAGCTAAGTCCACCTCGGGGTTAGCGGCCGTTCGAATACCCGCTCGAGGTGGGATGCGAACCGTTGCTACTGCCCGTGCCGTTGGTGCGGTTCCGTCGTGAGCGGACGGCGAGATAGGCCTGCATCAGCTCGCGGACATCGGCCTCGGTGAGAGCGTCGTCACCGCGCAGTGCGTGCTCAACGCGAGTCGCGGGCATGACGGCGCGGGTGCTCACCGCGGAGAAGTAGGCGGGACCATCGGCCTCGTCGTGGATCTCGCGCAGGCCGCGCGCCAGCTTGGTGGCCGTGCCCAACGATGGCATCCGGTCGCCCTTGATCAGCCGGGAGATCGTGGAGTGATCCACGCCCGATTGGAGCGCCAACTGGCGCTGACTCATCTTCTTTTCCTTCAGCTGGCCACGCAGCCAGGCGTTGAAGGTTCGCGGCGTCTGCAGCGTCATCTGCGACCTATTTGCGCTGTACGCCATCGATACGGATGTGCCGATGGTGCATACGAGCAACCGCAGCATCCATTGTGGGCGGCTCCGCCTCAATAGGAGGAAGGTACCGCGCCTTTGGCCCCCTGCGAGTTGCGTCAGGTGCACGTAACGACGAAGAAGGGACCTGATCGGCCCACATTGGGGCCATGGTTTGCACGTCATGCACATCCAGGACCGTACGGTGCCGAATTGAGCCCGAACGTGGTCGTCCGTGCACCCGGCGCAATTCCGAGACAGACCAAGGGTTAGCCGGGGGAGACCACCCGGGTACCGTGGGCGCGCCGGACTTTTCGGCTGAAGGCGTAGAGGATGCCGCCCAGGATGATGACGGTCACGATCGTCAGGCCCCGATCCACGAGGGCGACGGCGGCTGCAGGCTCCCGCGGGACGCCGTACAGGAAGAGCGCGCCGATGATGCCGGCCTCCACGAAGCCGAAGCCCGCGGGCGTCAACGGAATGGCAGTCAGGAGGGCGGCCGCAAGGGCCACGAAGACCGATGCGCTGATTCCCAGACCCACCTCCGGCAGGTCCAGCGCACGGATGACGAAGTACAGGCGCGCGCCCTCCAGCACCCAGATGCCGACGGTCAGCGCCAGGACGACCGGGACGCTGCGGGCCGACAGCGCCCCGGTGCTGCCTTCCTGGAAGCGAATCCACAGCTCGCCGATGCGAGCCGGCAGCCAGCGCCCGATGCGCGCGCCGTACAGCCGCAGCCCGGCCAGCATCAGGATGAGCGTGATGGCCAGCACGAAGCCGATGACGAAGAGCGCGTCGATCTCAGGGCGAGATCGGCCCCTGAAGGACCAGAAGCCGGCGGTCAGTGCCAGCACGGCGATGATGATGATATCGGCGATGCGCTCGATGAAGACCGTCCCCACCGTGCGCGAGATGGAGGCGGCGTAGTTCGCACGCAGCAGGTACGCCCGATACAGGTCGCCCAGCTTGGCCGGCACCAGGCAGTTGACGAACCACGAGAGGAACAGGATCTCGGTCGCGTCGCGGAAGCGGACCGGCATGCCGCTGCGCCCCAGCACGTAGCGCCATCGGAAGCCGCGCAGCGGGAAGGTCGCGTAGTACGCAAGGAATGCGAGGCCCAGGAATCCGACGTCCGCCTGTCCCACCAGGCGCCAGACGAGCCCCCAATTGAAGTTATCGCCGAAGATGACCCGCGAAAGGAAGTAGAGAAGGAGAAGCCCGAACACCAGCGAACCGATCGTCCGCAGGTTCAGCACCCGGTTACGGAGCGACACCTGGTCGGCCGTGACCTCTTCGGCGTTGCGCTCCGGATCTGCTATCGGCTCACTCATCTGTCTCGAGCTCTTTGGCAGGCAGCTCGGCGCCGGTCGGGCGCTTGACGGGCTCCTGACGCACGACCTCCGGGTTCTGCGGACCCAGGATCGGGCCGGTGGCGGTGCGTTTGCCGCGCCATCCGTCGAACGAGTTCTTCCAGACTGCCCAGCGCGTGGTGGCGTGAATGAGGACACTGGACCGGCTGGCGTGCCAGTCGTTATCGGGCAGCAGGGCCTTCAGCTGCTCGGCGGTTTCGAAGGCGGGGAGGGCGTTGAAGGCCATCGCCACCTCGAAGCGCGAATGGGAGTCGGAGGCCGCGATACCGGGAATCCCATAGCGGTGCGCGAATTCGGCTGCCTCGAGGTTGTGGCGCTGGAGCGCGACGCGACAGTTGAAGACCTCGATCATGTCGATCTTGCCGGTGTCCGCGAGGTTGCGCAGCGGACCTTCCCGGATGTGCGAGCCGCGGAATGGATCGAACGGGTGCGGGATGCTGACGAGGCCACCTTGCCGATGGACCTCATCCGCGGTCTCCTTGGCGCTGAGACCGCGTGGGATGGTCCTGGTCAGGAAGATGCCGACCACCTCTCCGTCCGCGGTCGAGACCTCCTCGCCCAGGATGACGGTGAGCTCGTCCTCCAGGCCCAGCTCGCGCACCTTGTCGCGTACCGCAATCGCCCCTTCGACGTTGTTGTGATTCGTGACCGCGACGTGCGTCAGGCCGCGCTCGATCGCGGTCCTGATGAACCTCTCCTCGGGCAGGATCGAGTCACGACTGAACCGGGTGTGAATGTGGAAATCCACGAAGACCCGATCCATCCGCGGCTTGCCCGTTGCTTCCCGCTGCTGCATGAGCGAGGCGCGAAGGTCGCTCGCGGAGGCAGCGATGGTCACGGGGGACTCACAAGTGGCTCACCAGGCTCTTGCGATAAGCACCGAAGTGCTCGAGCGCCATGCCCGTGCCCACGGCAACGCTGTTGAGCGCATTCTCCGCGACATGGCAGGGAATGCCGGTCACCTGCGTCAGCAGCTTGTCGAGGTTCCTGAGCAGTGAACCGCCGCCGGTCATGACCATCCCCTTGTCGATGATGTCGGAGCTCAGCTCGGGCGGCGTCTGCTCGAGCACGTTGCGGACCGCGGTGATGATCGCCTGGAGCGGCTGCTCGATCGCCTCGGTGATCTCCGTGGAGCTGATCGGAATCGTGCGGGGCAGGCCCGCGATCATGTCGCGGCCCTTGACCTCCATCCTGAGTGGCTCGTCCATCGGCAAGGCGGAGCCGATCTGGATCTTCACGTCCTCTGCCGTTCGATCGCCAATCATCAGGTTGTACTTGCGCCGGATGTAGTTCGCGATCGTCTCGTCGAAGCGGTTGCCGCCGACCCGCAGGGATTCGGAGACGACGATCCCACCGAGCGCGATCACCGCGATCTCGCTGGTCCCTCCGCCGATATCGATGATCATGTTTCCGCTCGGTCCCGAGATGGGGACGTTTGCGCCGATGGCCGCCGCCAGCGGCTCTTCAATCAGATACGCATCCTTCGCGCCGGCTTTGAGGGCAGCATCCCGGACGGCCCTTTTCTCGACGCTGGTGACGCCGGAAGGGACGCTGATCATCACGTCGGGTTTGAAGAGGCGCACGCGGGCGACCTTGTTGATCACGTAGCGCAGCATCGCCTCAGTGATGAGGTAGTCGGCGATGACGCCGTCTCTCATCGGGCGGATCGCCCGGACATTGCCGGGGGTGCGGCCGATCATCTCTCTCGCCTCTTCGCCCACGGCGACCAGGCGGTTGTCGTCCTCGGAGATCGCCACGACGCTCGGTTCGTTGAGCACGACGCCCTTGCCCTTGACGTACACGAGGATATTGGCGGTGCCGAGGTCAATGCCGATCTTCATGCGTTCATGCGTGCGCTATCGGTCCAATTCGAGCGTGTGGGGAGCCCGCAGTATACCGACACCGCTCCCAGGGTCGGTGGGGGCTCGATTCTTGTTTGCCCGTCCTGGCGGTCCCGCTCATTGAGCGAGCGAACTGACCATCGGGCCAGCGCGGGCGGGATCCGCGAAGGCGCTTCGGGCGCGTGTGGAACGCTGAGGGAGCGAACCGTCCATCGAGGACGCATTCCGAACCGATCCAAGGCTCGTCGGTGGCACCTTCGCACGCTGACCGAGCCGGCTGGAAGGTGGAGGGCCCTCGAACCGGTGTTGGAGCCCCGCGCTTGGTAAGTTCGCACGCTGTGCGAGCAGTTCACGCCGCCCGTCATCAAAGAAACACGATGCCATCGCCGCCCGGGTCGCGTCCCGCGCGCAACCCAGCCAGGATCTGCCGCGAGCTGAGCGGAAAGGCACGCCGCAAACCCGGCGAAGCGGCGACCATCCGACGGTGGTGACGCGTGCTGAGGAGCAGGAGGATCACGCGTGGCAGGCCGGCATCGCGTTGCTTGAGCCGCATCTTGCGCTCTGTCGCCTGGACGTCGTGCATATGAGTCTCCGCCTCGACCATTGCGCGGAAGTCGGAACCTCGGATCAACGCATCCAACGCTCGCAGGTCGCCCGGGATCTGAAGCCCGACCTCGGTTTCCCATCCCAGCGAGGGATGGAGTTCGGCGCGAATCCGCTCAAGGAGAACCAGGTGCGCCCGATCTCTTGCCGGCGAGGTGATCGGATGGCACCCGACGCTCAGCTCCATGCCGAGCACGGCGCACAGGCGAGCCGCGGTCACGAGGTCAACCGATCTCTCCGCCCGCTCGATCCGTCCGATTGCTGCGTGCGATAGCCCGACGAGAAACCCCAGCTGGCGTTGACTCAGATTCGTGGACTGACGCGCGCGACGAATTTCTTCCCCAAACCGGCGTGTGAGCATTCGGCCACGCCTGGTACCGGCATCGAATAGCCTCTCCGCGATCGGCATCCGCGCATTGTCCAAACTGGCGCTTATCAGTCACGTACCAGCCGCTTACTGGGCCGCCACAATGGACGGATGCCTGAAGGCGACACGATCTTCCGTACCGCCGAAGTGCTGCGTGCCGCGCTGGTCGGTCGACGAATCACGGCGGCGCGGACGCAGCCCAGGCCGGGCTTGCGGCGGGTGCCAGATCTGTCGCGGCTGATCGGCGCAATGGTGGTAACAGTGGAGGCGCGTGGCAAGCATCTGCTCATCGGCTTCGACAACGGGTTGACGGTGCGCAGCCACCTGCGCATGAGCGGTTCCTGGCACCGATATCACCCCGGCGAGCCATGGAATCGCCCGCTGCGCCAGGCCAGCGCCATCCTCGAGACATCAGAATCCGTGGCGGTCGCCTTCAACACCCCCGTCGTGGAACTGTTGACGGAGTCCGATCTGCGCCAGTCGTGGGCGTTGACCACGCTCGGGCCGGACCTGCTTTCGAGCGCCTTCGACGTTGACGAGGCGATGTCCCGATTCCGCGAACGGGATGCCGAGGAACTCGGGAATGTCCTGCTCGACCAGCGAGCGGTGGCGGGAATCGGCAATGTCTACAAGAGCGAGGTCGCGTTCCTCGAAGCGCTGGACCCGTGGGCGCCCGTGGCGAGCTTCGAGGATGCCGAATTGGCGAGCGCCCTCCGCACTGCTCGGCGCCTGCTCCAGGCGAACACGAGGGCCGGCGCACGGATCACCACCGGAAGACCCGTCCGCGGCCAGGCACTCTGGGTTTACGGTCGGGCAGGCCGTCCGTGTCGCCGATGCGGCACGCAGATCCAGGTTCGCCGCCAGGGGGACCTCGCTCGACAGACGTACTGGTGTCCGTACTGTCAGCCTCTCCGCCAGCCGAATTGAACGTTCAGCGTGCGAGCGGGCCGTCCGGCACACCTGCGAATTGGCGGATCGGCCCATACCGGTCGTTTCGCACGGTGAGCGAGCGAACTGCCACTCGAGACCGCGTCTGCGACCTGTGACACCACCTCCGATGGAGAGTTCGCACGCTGAGCGAGCGAAAGCCTCGGTTGAGCCGTCAGCGCACCTCCGCAATCAATGGCCGATAGCTTGTTCGCACGCTGAGCGAGCAGCCCGCGCTCGCGGAGGCTATGCCTCGATACGATTGATGTTCGCGCCGAGGGCGACGAGCTTGGCCTCGATCTGTTCGTAGCCACGATCGACGTGCTCGATGCCCGAAATGACGGACGTGCCGGTGGCCACCAGTGCGGCGAGAATGAGAGTCGCGCCGGCACGCAGGTCCGCGATCCCGACCTCGGCACCATGAAGGGGCGTGGGGCCGGAGATCCGGGCGCGCCGCTCGTCGAGGAGCTCGATATCGGCGCCCATCCGCGTCAGCTCGCGCAGGTGATCGAGGCGATCCTCGAAGATCGTCTCGTTGATGGTCGAGAGGCCACCGGCCTGCGTGAGCAGGACGGAGAGCGGCGCCTGGAAATCGGTGGCAAATCCGGGGTAGGGATCGGTCCGCACGTCGACGGCGCGCAGGGAACCCGGGTCAACGGCGCGGACGGTGAGGGCGGAGGCTGCCGCATCGGCCTCATAGGAAACGCCCATGCGATCGCAGACCTCCAGGAATGCGCCCAGGTGCGCGGGATTCACGCCACGCAGGGTGACCGACCCGCCCGTGATGGCGGCGGCGATGGCGAACGTTTCCGCCTCCAGCCGGTCGCCGATCACGTGGTGCTCGACCCCGCCCAAACGATCAACGCCCTCGATCTCGATTCGGCGCTCCTCCGTGCGCTCGATCCTGGCGCCCATGGAGCGGAGCATGGCAATCAGGTCGTCCACCTCCGGCTCGAGCGCCGCGTTGTCGAGGATCGTCGTTCCGCGGGTCAGCGTTGCGGCCAGCATCGCGTTTTCGGTGCCCATGACGGTGACGATCGGGAACTCGATGTGCGCCCCACGAAGACCGTCGGGCGGCGCCGCCGCAAAGTAGTAGCCGTTGCGATACACGATCGTGGCGCCCAGGCGCTCCATGGCGTCGACGTGCAGGTCGACCGGGCGCCGTCCGATTCGATCCCCGCCGGGATTCGGCAGGATCACCCGGCCGAACCGCGCCAGCATCGGTCCCAGGAGGATGAAGCTGGCCCGCATTTTCATGCCCGCGTCGAGCGGCACGAACGGCCACGGCGCTTCGATCGCGCGCAGCTCCAGCGCGTCGCCGTTCACGCGCCGAACCTCGAAACCGATATCGGTCAGGACCTCGCGCAGGATCGCGACGTCGCTGATCTTCGGCACGTTGCGCAGCGTGCACGGCTCGTCGGTCAGGACGGCCGCGGCCATCATCTTCAGGACCGCGTTCTTGGCGCCGGCGATGCGCACCTCGCCGGAGAGCGGCACGCCGCCCGTGATCACGAACTTCTGCATGGACCGATGCAGTCTAGTGGGCGCCCTTCGGGTGCGCTGGAGTATATACATATATATTCCACGGCCGCCAACGCCGAATCACCCGGGGAACGCCTCTTTCCACTCATGCCCGCCCAGATGGTGGCCGTCGCACAACCCGAGGCGCCCCCCCATGTGGCGCGACGGCAGATACGGCTGCATTCCCGCCTCGAACGGAGTCGGCTCGCGATTGCAGATCATCATTCGCCCCTCGCGCGCCCATTCGTAGAGGTGGTCGGAAGAGCAGAACCGATACGGCTTGGTGAAATTGACCGTCTCGCCATGCGCCGGGCTGCTCGGTAGGCCGATCGGCCCCGTCTCGCGCACGACCTCAATCCTCACCGGCAGCTGCGGCATGCGCGTGCCGCATCGGTCGCAGGACAGCACCCGTCAACCGGTGTAGTGCGCGCCGTCGTCCGCCGAGTGGCGCTCGACGAAGCCGGGATCGAGGTTGGGATCCTCGCCGACCGGTGATCCCCTGTGCGGCATCGAGTCGACCGGGCAGATGAACGGAAACTCGCGCCCGACCTTGCGGAGTTCCTGCATGCGCCGATGCGGCGGCCCCGGCTGTCCCATCGGCTTCTCATCCATGCGCCGATGCTACCGCAGCCGCCTACCATTGGCGCGATGCCCCTCCCGCACTGGCTGACCCGCGTCAACCTCGTGGTCAGCAATCGGATCACCGCGCCGTTTGCCGCGCGGCTGCCAGGCTTCGGCGTGCTCGAGCATGTCGGGCGCAGATCACGGACTGTGCGCCAGACCCCGCTCACGACCTTTCACAGGGGTGGAGGCCGGTATATCATCGCGCTCGCCTACGGGTCCGACGTGCAGTGGCTGAAGAACGTGGTCGCGGCTGGACAGTGTCGTGTAAAGACACGCGGCCGATGGATCAAGCTCGGCAAGCCTCGACGCTTCACCGATTCCGCCCGTCGGCCCGTGCCGTTCGTCGTGCGACCGATTCTGGGTTGGCTGGATGTGACCGAGTTCGTCGAGCTCACCGAAATTTCGGAGGTTTAGCCGGCCCGAGCGGCGATACGTGACGGGCTCGACCGTTCAGGCACGGCGGATTGGTTCCCGCGCTTTGCGCCGGGTGCACCTAACGACCAAGATCGGCCGCTTATCGCGTCAAACCGGCCGGAACATGCCCAGTATGTGCACTACGCGCACACCCTGGTCAGCGAAACGAGGCAAGGTCGTAGATACGTGCACCCGGTGCAAGCGCCCACCCCGCCGCCTGATCGTGCCCGGCGGAGACGTGTCAGTGCCGAGGGTCAGCCGCGGGATCGGCGACGGGTGGCGATGCGCTCGCGCATGAGGGCGGTCTGGAGCGAGGCGCGGACGCGGCCGATGTCGATCGGGTCCTTCGTCTCCCCAAGCTCCGCCTCGGCTCGCTTGCGGGCCTCGACGGCCTTCGCCTCGTCGATCTCCTCGGAGTGCTCGGCCAGGTCGGCCATGACGATCACCTTGTCCGGGCGAACCTCCACAAAGCCACCCGAGATGAGCAGTGACTGCTCGGTGCCGCCCTTCTTGATCCGCAGCTCCCCAATCCCCAGAGCGCTGATCAGGCGCGTGTGGTGGGGCAGGATGCCGAGCTGGCCATCGATGCCGGGCACGATGACCATGTCCACCTCATCGGTGTAGGCCAGTCGCTCGGGCGAGACGATCTCCAGCTGCATCGGCATCGGTCAGCCCATCTTCTCGGCGTTGGCGACCACGTCCTCGATCTTGCCGGCCATGAAGAACGCCTGCTCGGGGAGCTGGTCGTACGTGCCCGCGAGGATCTCGCCGAAGCCACGGACGGTCTCCTTGAGCTCGACGTAGGCGCCGGATCGGCCCGTGAACTGCTCGGCCACGAAGAACGGCTGGCTCATGAAGCGCTGCAGGCGGCGGGCGCGGGAGACGGACACCTTGTCCTCCTCCGATAGCTCGTCCATGCCCAGGATGGCGATGATGTCCTGGAGGTCCTTGTACCGCTGGAGCGTTCGCTGCACCTCACGAGCGACTTCGAAATGCTCGTCACCGACAATGCGCCGATCGAGCACGGTTGAGGTCGAGGTCAGCGGATCGACGGCCGGATAGATGCCGAGCTCCACGATGGAGCGCTCGAGACGAATGGTCGAATCGAGGTGGGCGAAGGTGGTCGCGGGGGCCGGATCGGTGTAGTCGTCCGCCGGCACGAAGATGGCCTGGAGCGAGGTGATCGAGCCGTTCTTGGTCGAGGTGATGCGCTCCTGGAGGTCACCCATCTCAGTGGCCAGGGTCGGCTGGTAACCCACCGCCGACGGCATCCGACCGAGCAGGGCGGACACCTCTGACCCTGCCTGGGTGAAGCGGAAGATGTTGTCGATGAAGAGGAGGATGTCGCGTCCCTCCTCGTCGCGGAAGTACTCGGCCATGGCGAGCGCGGTCAGGCCGACGCGCTGACGGGCGCCGGGCGGCTCGTTCATCTGGCCGAAGACCATGACGGTCTTGTCGATGACGCCCGACTCGGTCATCTCGCCGAGCAGGTCGTTCCCCTCGCGCGATCGCTCGCCAACACCGGCGAACACCGAGTAGCCGCCGTGCTCCGCGGCAATGTTGCGGATCAGCTCCTGGATGATGACCGTCTTGCCCGTGCCGGCGCCGCCGAAGACCCCGACCTTGCCGCCGCGCCGGAACGGAGCGATGAGGTCGATGACCTTGATGCCGGTCTCGAAGACCTGCGCCTCCGTCTCCATCTGATCGAAGGCGGGGGGCTCGCGGTGGATGGGCAGGTATTTCTCCGCCTTGACCTCGCCCTTGCCGTCGATCGGATGACCCAGTACGTCGAACACGCGGCCCAGCGTGGCCTCGCCGACCGGCACCGTGATGGCCGCGCCGGTGTCGACCGCGTCGAGCCCGCGTGCCAGGCCATCCGTCGTGGACATGGCAACGGCACGCACCCAGTTGTTGCCCAGGTGCTGCTGGACCTCGACCACAAGGGTCTCATCGGCGCCTGTTGAATCTGCCTTCTTCGGACGCGTGATCTCGAGCGCGTTGTAGATGTCGGGCAGCTCGCCGGGTGGAAACTCGACGTCGATCACGGGGCCCGTGATCTGGATCACCTTACCGGTCGCCATCGGTCTGTTCTTCTCCTCTGCCTACCCGAGCGCTTCCGCGCCGGAGGCGATCTCGATCATTTCGCGGGTGATGGTCGCCTGGCGCGTCTTGTTGTAGACAAGCGTCAAGTCGTCGATGAGTTCGTTTGCGTTCTCGGTGGAATTGCGCATGGCGATCATGCGCGCGCTCTGCTCCGATGCATTGTTCTCGAGCACGGCCCGATAGATGTTGATGGCCACGTAATGCGGCAGCAGCCGCCGCAGGACGGCTTCGGGTGACGGCTCGAACAGGTACTCGTCGTTCGTGCGCTCGTGGTCGTCGGCCATTTCAGGCCGGACGACCGGCAGAATCGTATCGATCTCCGGCTTCTGCGCGAGGGTCGATACGAACGTGCTGTAGGCGATGTCGATCTCGTCGAACTTCTCCGCAAGGAAGTCCTCGGTCACCAGCCGAGCGATGGGCGTCACGTCCGCGAAGGACGGTCGGTCGCCGAGCTGCGCGAAGTGTGCGGCGATCGGCACGCCGGATCGGCGCAGCGCGTCACGACCCTTGCGTCCGACGGTGATGGCCTCGATCTCGACCGGCGCGTCGCCGTTGTTTGCCGATGCCCTCCGCGCCACCCAGCGCAGGACTGATCGCGTGGCGTTGGCGTTCAGCGAACCCGCGAGACCACGATCGGTGGTGATGACGATGATCGCAACGCGCCGGATGGGCCGGACCGCCAGCAGCGGGTCGATCTCCTCCGTCAGCCCCGCGGCTCCGGCAACGCGGCTCAGGGCGCCCTCCAGCTCATCGGCGTAGGGACGCGCGGCAAGGATGGCGTCCTGCGCGCGCTTCATGCGCGACGCAGCCACCATCTCCATCGCCCGTGTGATCTGGGCGATGTTGCGGACGGATCCGATGCGCCCGCGGATGTCCTTCAGGCTCGGCATCTATTGCCCTCCTGGTTCCGGCTCCGGCTCCGGCATATATACGTATATACGCCGCGGCACCGCCGAGGTGTGGCGTGCGGGACCGGCATCAGGCCGACGTTCCTCCGGCGGCAGCGTCACCGGTCTCAGCGGTACCAGGCTCGGCGGTGTCAGGCTCGACTGGGTCATCGGCCTTCTGAGACTCATCGGCCTTTGGCGCATCAACCTTTGGCGCGGCGGCAGCCTCATCGGTCTTGCCGTATCCGCCCTGTCGCTTGAACTCGGCGACCGCCTTCTCCAACGTGGCGACCGTCTCATCGGAGAGGACCTTGTCCTTGACGATGGTGGGCAGAACGTCCTCGTAGCCGGACTCGAGGTGGCGATACAGGCCCGACTCGAACTCGGCGATCTTGTTCGTCGCGACGTCGTCAAGGAGGCCGTTCGTTGCGGCCCAGATGATGACCACCTGCTTCTCCACCGGGAGCGGCTCGTACTGGGGCTGCTTGAGGATCTCGGTCGTCTTCTCGCCACGGGTCAGCTGATCGCGCGTGGCCTTGTCCAGGTCGGAGCTGAACTGGGCGAACGCGGCCAGCTCACGGTACTGGGCGAGGTCGATGCGCAGCTTGCCGGCGACCTGGCGCATGGCCTTGATCTGCGCGGCGCCACCCACGCGGGAGACGCTGATACCGGCGTTCACCGCGGGGCGCTGGCCCTGGTTGAAGAGGTCCGACTGGAGGAAGATCTGCCCGTCGGTGATGCTGATCACGTTGGTCGGGATGTAGGCCGATACGTCACCGGCCTGTGTCTCGATGATCGGCAGCGCGGTCAGCGATCCGCCACCGTTCTCCTCGCTCAACCGGGCAGCCCGCTCGAGGAGGCGCGAATGCGAGTAGAAGATGTCGCCGGGAAACGCCTCACGTCCGGGTGGTCGTCGCATCAGCAGCGACACCTGGCGGTAGGCCCAGGAGTGCTTCGACAGGTCGTCGTACACGCACAGCGCATCGCGTCCGGAGTCCATGAACTCCTCGCCCATTGCCACGCCGGCGTACGGAGCAAGGTACTGGAGCGGTGCCGGGTCGGATGCGCCGGCGAACACGACGATGGTGTGCTCCATGGCGCCGGACTCCTCCAGCTGCGCCACCACCTGGGCCACCGTCGACTGCTTCTGGCCGATGGCGACGTAGATGCAGATGAGGTCCTGCCCCTTCTGATTGATGATCGTGTCGATGGCGATGGCCGTCTTGCCGGTCTGGCGGTCGCCGATGATCAGCTCGCGCTGTCCGCGGCCGATCGGGATCATCGAATCGATGGCCTTGATGCCGGTCTGCACCGGCGTGTCGACCGGCTGGCGCACGATGACCCCCGGCGCAATGCGCTCGATGGGACGCGTCTTCGTCGTCTCGATGGGCCCCTTGCCGTCGAGCGGCTCGCCGAGCGGGTTCACCACTCGGCCAATGAGCGCGTCGCCGACCGGTACCTCCACGATGCGGCCGGTCGTCTTGACCTGGTCGCCCTCCGCGAGCTGCGTGTAGTCGCCCAGCACGAGAGCGCCGACCGTCTCCTCCTCGAGGTTGAAGGCCATGCCCATGATCCCGTTCGGGAATTCGAGCAGCTCCTGCGCCAGCGCGCCTGAGAGTCCGTACACCTGGGCGATGCCGTCGCCCACCTCGACGATGGTCCCGACGCCACTGACGTCCGCGCCCTCGTCGAATCCCTTGATCTCGCTGCGGATGATCGAGGTGATCTCGTCCGATCGAATCGCCATGGAGTTCCTTCCTACCTAGACGGCGGTCAGCCGGGCGCGCAACCGCTCGAGGCGGCTGCGCACGCTTGCGTCATAGAGTCGATCACCGATGCGGACACTGACTCCGCCGATCAGCGCTTCGTCGACCACTTCTCTCATCTCGATGCGATCCCCGGTGAGCGTTCGCAGGCGCTCGGTGATCGCGGTTCGCTGCTCGTCGTCGAGCGGGCGCGCGGTGCGCACCTCCGCCAGCGAGATGCCGCGCTCCTTGCGCACCAGCTCGCCGAAGCGCTCGACCATCGCGTCGATGGCGCCGGGACGGCCGCGTCGGACCATCAGCAGCGCCAGGCTGAGCGGCTCGCGCGACACGCCCGATGCGACGCGGCGCAGCACCTGTTCCTTTTCCGCGAAGGGAACGGCGGGATGCTCGACCAGCCGTCGCAGCTGCTCATCGCCGAGTGCCGCCTGCAGACTGGCGAGGTCCCGCTCCCAGGTCTCGAGCGTGCCGTCGTCACGGCCGATCTCGAAGGCCGCATCAGCGTAGCGACGGGCGGCCGTCTCGCGTCGTGCCATCAGCTCAGCTGCGTGACGCGTCTGTCGGCTGGACCTCGGCGAGGAACTCCTCGACGAGGCGCCGCTGGGTCGGGTCGTCCATCTCGCGACGGATAAGCTTGCCGGCGGCAGCGAGCGCGAGCTCTGCGACCTGGCCGCGGATCTCGGCCATGGCCTTGTCCTTCTCGGCCACGATCTCCTCGCGGGCACGAATCGACACCTTCTCGGCCTCCGTGCGCGCGCTGGTCAGGATCTCGTTGCGCGTGTCCTCCGCGATCTTGTTGGCGCGCGCGATCATCTCGTTCGCCTCCTTGCGCGCCTCGGCCACTGCGGCCTCGCGTTCGGCACGAGCGAGCTCACGATCGCGTGCGGCCACTTCAGCGTCTTCCAGCCCCTTGCTGATCTTCGCGCTGCGATCGTCCAGGCGAGCCAGGATCGGCTTGAACAGGAACCGGTTCAGCAGGAAGAGGAGGATCAGGAAGTTGATGACCTGGAAGCCAAGCTTCAGGAAATCGACGCTGAATGCCTCGAAGAATGCGCCCATGCGCTGTCTCCTTCTCTCGGCGCCTGGCTAGGCGACGAAGATGAGCAGCAGGCTGACCACGAGGGCATAGATGCCGATGGCCTCCGCCAGCGCGATGCCGAGGATGTACGGCACGAAGATCGCGCCCGCGGCCTCGGGGTTGCGGCCGAGGGCCTCCATCGCCTTGCTGACGGCGATGCCCAGACCGATGCCGGGGCCGATGGCCCCGAGGCCCATCGCCAGACCCGCCGCGAGAGCGGCGACATTACCTTCCACTTGATTCGTTCCTCCTGTCATGACGCCTGCTTGTTTTGGCAGGCGATAGATCATGCCTAAGCGTGTGCGGGCTCTGCCGCGGTCGGGTGGTCGGCGCCAGCCGCATCGGCCTCGCCATGGTCGGTGGTGTGATGCTCCGCGATGGCGGTTGCGATGTAGGTCATGGCCAGTAGCGCGAAGACGAGCGCCTGGACGAAGCCGAACAGGACCTCGAGGCCCAGGAAGACGGCCGGAATGAGAATGGGCGCCAGGGCAATCATGGTGGCCAGCAGCACCTCGCCGGCGAACACGTTGCCGAAGAGTCGCATGGAGAGGCTGATGAGGCGGCTGAACTCGCTGATCAGGTTGATCGGGAACATGAGCGGGGCCATGTAGAGCGGCTCCCCGAGAAGCTCTTTCAGGTAGCCACTCGGTCCGTTCGCCTTGATCCCCCAGTACACGAACATGACAAAGGCGACGAGCGCCAGGCCCAGGGTGAAGTTCAGATCAGCCGATGCGGGGCGGACGATGGGGATGACCGCCTCGTGACCGGATGCGTCGATATGGGTGATGCCGATGGTGCCGACGCCGGGCAGCAGGCCGATCCAGTTCGCGACCAGGATCGTCAGGAAGAAGCCGAGGATCAGACCGACGTAGCCGCGCCATCGGCTGCTGGAAGCGCTGACGATGCCGCTCATGAGCTCGACCGGAAGCTCGAAGGCGCTCTGGAGGCGGCCGGGAACCAGCGAGGAGCGCCGTGTGATGTACCACGCTGCCAACCCCAGCAGCAGGGAGGTCAGCAGCGCCCCGACCATGGAGTTCGTGAACGACAGCGGACCGAGCTGAAACAGCTCCTCCGCCTCGATCGCCACGTGAATCAGGCTTTCGCCCTCTTCCTCAGGCATCTATCTCCTCATGGCATCACGGGCGACGGACCAGATGGTCACCATCGCCGCGCCGATGCCCAGCACCATCCCGATCAGCGTGAAGATCGGGCTCGTTTGAAGCCAGTTATCCAGCAGTAATCCGCCACCGAGGCCGATTGCCACCGATACGCCCAGTCGAATGCCAAGGTCCATACCCAGTGCCCAGTTCGGCGGGCGCGTGGAGGACGGACCCTTGGGGTCGTCAGCCACTGCGGTTGTCATTCACGTCGTGAGCTGCGCCGGTGTAGCCCTTTCGCACGCCCGCACGAATCAGCAGCCAGATTCCGACGACCGAGATCAGCGTTCCGATCCCCATCCCGAACAGCACGTAGAGTGGCGATGTCGCCAGCAGCCCGTCAACAATGAGCCCGGCGACAGCGCCTCCCACCATTGGAACGACCATGATCCCGGTCACCTGGGCCAGGATCTTGATGAGCTCCAGCGGCGTCAATTGTTTCATTCTAGAGTTCGACTCACAGCGGTCGGACGCGGGGAGTATACCGGAGGCCCTCCATCTCTGCCGATGCGGGTGTGGCGGGCCAGGACGGCGTGGGTGTCCGCGGCGATGCTGTGCCTCCGATATGCGCGGGATGCACGTATCTACCAACGTAAGGCACTTTGAGTGTTCCCCCCGGGCCCGGATCGGCCCACCTCGGTCAGATGTTGCACGTCCTGCACAATTTGGGGTCGCGCAGGGCCCAACTTGGTAGTTACGTGCACCCGGTGCACACGACCGAGAGTCGCTGAGAGCTAGGCGGGAATGTTGGCGACGGCGCGGGTCCCGGGGAGGCCAGGAACGGGAAAACGGTCCGTGATGGATGCGACGCGGCGGCGGATGTCCGCCTGGGCAGCCTCGTCGCCGCGGGCGGCGATCCCATCAACGATCAGCGCGGCAATGTCGCGCATCTCCGCCTCGCGCATGCCGCGCGACGTCACGGCGGGCGTACCGACGCGGATGCCGCTGCCCACCATCGGCTTCTCGGGGTCATATGGAATGGTGTTTTTATTGACGGTGATTCGTACCTCGCCCAGTGCTGAATCGGCATCCTTGCCGTTCACGCCTAGGGGTCGGACGTCGACTAGCATGAGATGGTTGTCGGTGCCGCCGGAGATGATAGAGGCGCCGGCATCGGCGAGTGAGGCTGCCAGGACACGCGCATTGGCGACCGTGGCCTCCTGATCGGCCTTGAATTCCGGGGACATGGCCTCGCGGAAGGCTACCGCCTTGGCTGCAATGATGTGCATCAGCGGGCCACCCTGGATGCCGGGAAAGACACTTTTGTCAATGGCCTTGGCGTGCAACGCCCGACATAGGATCATGCCGCCGCGTGGCCCACGCAACGTCTTGTGGGTGGTGGTGGTGACGACATCCGAAAAGGGAACCGGCGATGGGTGAACGCCGGCCGCCACCAGTCCCGCGAAATGCGCCATATCCGTCATCACCAGGGCACCAACCTCGTCCGCGATCTCGCGGAAGGCAGGAAAATCCCACAATCGCGGGTATGCGGTGGCCCCCGTCAGAATCATCTTGGGCCGATGCTGGCGAGCGAGCGAGCGGATCTCCTCCATGTCAATCAGGTGCGTTTCGCGATCCACGTGATACGGCACGAAGTCGTAGTACTGGCCGCTGAAATTCACCGGCGAGCCGTGCGTGAGGTGCCCACCCTGGTCCAGTGAGAGGCCGAGCACGGTGTCGCCGCGCTCGAGGAGTGCGTGGAACACCGCCATGTTGGCCTGCGCGCCGGCGTGCGGCTGCACGTTGGCGTGGTCGGCCCCGAAGAGCTCCGTCGCCCTGTCGCGGGCCAGATTCTCGGCCACGTCGACCACCTCGCAGCCGCCGTAATAGCGCCTTCCCGGGTATCCCTCGGCGTACTTGCCGGTCAGGACCGATCCCATCGCCTGGAGGACGGCCAGGCTGGGATAGTTCTCCGATGCGATCAGCTCGAGGTGGGCGCGGGTGCGCTCCTCCTCGTCACGCACGACCTGCGCGATCTCCGGATCCTCGGTCTCGAGCGGCGCCCACAGGTCCATGGGCCCAGTGTAATGCGGCGCCCGCTACCGGGTCCCTCGGGGCTGCGCCGCCGATCGAAACCCGCCGATCAATGAGGCAGCCCGGCGCTTGTATGGGCATCAGAGCGCGTAGTGGCCCTGTGCATCGAGCAATAGCGCACCGGAGGAAGGGCCCGCGTGCGCCGATGCCCGATATATCAGCACCGCGACAGAGTACGAGGTGCACCGGGCAAGCCGAAGGCCCCGGCAGGGTGCCGGGGCCTTCGCGCAGGTCAGTCGGTTCGAGGGCGGAGGGTTAGCTCCGCGTGCGGACCGCGACGGCTGCAGCAGCAGCGGCCGCAAGCGTTCCGAAGCCGACGAGCATCAGCGGAAGGCTGGTGTTCGGCGTCGGAACTTCCATGGCCGCGTCAGGCATCTCAGCCTCGCCCACGAAGTTGTAGACGTGCAGCATGGTCATCTCGTCACCATCGAGAGACGAATCGAAGGTGATCTCGCCGTTGGCGCTGAACTCCAGCCCAATGGCTGCGTCATCGCTGAGTTCCGGCGGGGT
>JBBJNX010000161.1:0-5445 GCA_037721115.1 Candidatus Limnocylindria bacterium | reverse complement strand
GTCGTCATCGGCGGGCCTGATTGGCAGTCCCGGACATCGGGCTTCACCGAGATCCTGCCTCTCGAGGGCCTGACCGCGGTCGACGCCGTGCCCCAGGCAGCGCTCGCGGCATGGTCGGGCACCGACGACGCGGCTATGGAAGAGGCCACCATCTCGTCCGGCGCGCTGCGCGACGACGCGCGCGCCCTCATCCGCGCCGAGGACGAAACGATCCTGGCATCGATGCGGTCCGTCGGCAGTGGCCGCGTGATCCTGCTCGGCAGCGATATCGCGACCGAAGCCCACCGCGGCTGGGAGGGCTCGCCGCGCCTCTGGGCGCGCCTCCTGCCCACCAACGTGGCGCTCGAGCAATTCTTCGGCGGATTCCCACCGGAAGAAGCTCAGAATGCGATGGGCTCAGCGCTCGGCAACCTGCCGTCACTGGAAGTTCCACCGGCCGAGCTGCTCCTCGTGGTCATCGTCGCCTACATCCTCCTCATCGGCCCCATCAGCTACATCATCCTGCGCCGCATGGATCGCCGCGAGCTCGCGTGGATCACCGCCCCCCTCCTTGTCGTCATCTTCTCCGCCTGCTCGTTCGGGATCGGGAATTCGATGAAGGGCAGTGAGGTGATCATCAACCAGATCTCGCTCATCCGGTCCAGCGGTGCTGGCACCTCGGCCACGGTGGAGAGTTACGCCGGCATCTTCTCGCCCGATCGAGCGACCTATGACCTCACCGTCGAGGCCGATGCACTGCTGGCGAAGATGCGGCCGATCAACTTTGACGGCCGTCAGGCGTCGTCGGACGTCGTGATCGAGCAGGGCGATCCGGCGCATCTGCGCGACCTCGCCGTCGGTGTCTTCGGCTTCGAGGCCGTTCGCGCGGACGCCATCATCGATCGTGAGCCGGTGCTGAGCGTGTCGTGGCGCGGCGACGGCGGTGAGCTGATCGGCACGGTGACCAACCTCGGCGCCGAGTCGATCCAGGACATCGCCTACGTGAGCAGCAGCGGCGGCGACCTGGTCGATGAGGAACTGGCTCCGGGCGAAAGCACCGAGTTCACCGTCGAGACGACGAACTTCAACGGCTCCTCCGCATCGGACCAGGTCTATGGCTTTGGCGGCTTTGACGAGGCGGATCCGGCGCAGCGACAGAGCCTCGCGCGGCGCCAGGTGATCGACGCGCTCGTCGGCTTCGCCGGGTTCATGCCGGGGGCCGAATTGACCTCGTCAACCTCGAGGGGCCCGTACGTGATCGGCTGGCATGACGACCCGGGCCCGCTGCCGATCAGCGTGGACGAGCTCGAAGCCCAGCGCTATGCACAATCGGTCGAGGTCATCAGCGTCCGTCCCACGCTCGGCACCGGAGAAGTGGAGATCGGCGCTGCGCAGATGGGAGTCGCCGTCCTGTCGACCGAGGGCGACACGAGCAGCGGCGGACCCGGCATGGTGGTGCTGGGCGACGGGTCGGTGACATTCAGCATCGCCCTGCCGCTCGAGGCGACCGATATGGCGGTTTCCGAGCTCGACATCCTGGTCGGACCGGATCCTTCGATGGTCTTCGGAGACCAGGGAGGCTTCGGCGGCTTCTGGCCCGAAGGCGTCACGCTCGAAGTGCGAAACCCGGAGTCCGGCGAGTGGACCCTCGTCGGAGACCTGAGCGATCGCAGCTCATTCGAGATCGATGATCCCGGCACGGCGATGAGCGACACCGGCCGGATCGAAGTGCGGGTCACCGGGGTCGAGCAGGATCCGAACTTCGGCCAGGCAACCGTCTTCGTGAGCGCCAGGGCGACCGGGGTACTCGCCGAATGATCACCGGCACACCGGTCGTTGAGACTCGCGGACTCGTCAAGCGGTATGGCGACCACCTGGCGGTCGCCGGTGTCGATCTGCTTATAGGACCTGGCGAGATCTACGGACTGGTGGGACCGAACGGCGCCGGCAAGACGACGACCATGAAGATCCTCGCCACGCTGCTCGCGCCGTCGGCCGGCGAGGCGTACGTGACCGGCATCCCGGTCGGCGGCGACCCCCTCGAGGTCCGTCGCCGCATCGGCTACATGCCCGACTTCTACGGTGTCTACGACGATCTGCGCGTCTGGGAATATCTCGACTTCTTCGCACGCTGCTACGGCGTCTCGGCCAACCGCCGCGGACCGATGATCAACGAGCTGCTCGAGATTGTCGGGCTGACCGACAAGCGCGACGGATACGTGGAGACCATGTCGCGCGGCATGCGCCAGCGGCTCTGCCTGGCGCACACCCTCGTCCACGACCCGGCGCTGCTGATTCTGGATGAGCCTGCCTCGGGCCTCGACCCGCGTGCCCGCGTCGAGCTGCGCGAGATCCTGCGCGAGCTGCGCAGCATGGGCAAGACGATCCTGATCAGCAGCCACATCCTTCCCGAGCTGGGCGAGATGTGCACGGGCGTCGCAATCATCGACCGCGGCCGCGTCCTGCGGTCGGGCAGCATCGACGAGATCGAGCGTTCTCTGCGCGCCACCGCGCTCCTGCGGGTGGATCTGCTCGGCGACGAGGTGGCCGTGACCGCCGCACGCGAATGGCTTGGAACCGATCCCCGCATCGCCGACGTCCTTGGAGGCACAGGTAGCTCCGACGGCGCCGTCCGCATCGAGGCGTCGTTCGACGGGCCGCCCGAAGCCCAGGCCGATCTCCTCCGCGCGATGGTGGGGGCCGGCCACCGGGTCGTCGGCTTCAGTCAGGCAACGAGCGATCTGGAGGAGATCTTTCTGAAAGTGACCGGTCAAACGGACGAGGAGGCTGCGGCATGACGGCATCCGACACGGCCTTCGGCAGGCCGGCCCGCGCGTCCGCTGCGCGCGAGTTCGGCTCGTCGGTCGTCACGATCATGGTCAAGGAACTGCGCTCGCGAATGCGTGGCCGGAGAGCCTTCATCGTCCTCACCGTCTATCTGGCGATTCTGGCCCTGATCACCTACGGCGTGTACGTCATCGTGGCGCCGAATGCGCGCGGGATCACCGGTGGCGGATTCGGTGGTGGCGGATTCGGAGGACAGGCGAATGCATCGGCCCTCATCGGCCAGTCGATCTTCACGCTGCTCTCGATCTTCCAGCTGATCCTGATCTGCTTCATCGCCCCGGCCTTCACGGCCGGCCAGATCAGCCTGGAGCGCGAGAAGCAGACGCTGGACCTGCTCATCAGCACGCCCATGCGTCCGAGCGCCATCGTCATCGGGAAGCTGGCGGCCGCCCTCGCCTTCGTCGTGCTGATGATCGTGGCCGCGATACCGATCACCGCGATCGTGCTCATGTACGGCGGCGCATCAGTCGACGACATCGTCCGTCAACAGCTCGTGCTGCTGGCAACCGCGCTGGTGCTCGGTGCCATCGGCCTCTTCTATTCGGCCCTCCTCAAGCGTACCCAGGCGGCCACCGTTCTGACGTACATCACCCTGCTGGCGTTGACGCTCGGCACGAGCATGCTCTTCATCTTCTGGACCGTGGTCGCCAACCAGACCGAGAACGGATTCGGAGCGGCTCCGCAGAAACGCGCTCCGGAACTGCTGATGTACATGAACCCCGGCATCGCCATGCTCGACGTCGTCTCGAACACGGAGCCGGGCGGATTCGGCGGCATCAGCAGCATGTTGGCGGAACTGCGAGGGAACGGACCCGATAACAGGGGCGAGGTCGAATGCCAGGGCAACGTGTGCCGGCCGATTGACCAATTCGGCGATCCCGTCGACGACGTGTCCGATTCGGGATCCGGATATTGGTGGCCGCGCATCGCGCTCACCTTCGTCGCCGTCGCAGCGTTGCTGACCCTCGCGGCAACGAGGCTCGTCATTCCGCCCGGCATGCGCTGGGCCTTCCGACGCCCCAAGCGACCCATCGGACCGGCGCCGGGCCCTGTGCGGAGCGGCGACGGCGCTGACGACAGCGCACCCGCCATCGTCGAATTGAGCGAGGAGTCGGAACGATGACCGACCGCCGCATCGCCGAGATCGTGAATGAGCGCCTCGGCACAGACGCGCTGAAGCGCCTCCGTCAGCTTCGCCGTCGGCTCTGGTGGCGTCGAGCCGTGCGCTCCGGGCTGCTCATCGCGGCCGGTGCGGCGCTTGCCGTGGCAATGGTCCAATTGCTCTCGCGCGCGTTCCCAATCGAGGCCGCGCCGTGGATCCAGGCTGGCGTGTGCGGGTTGGCTGTGTTTGCATGGGGTATCGACGCGCTCCGCCGCCGCCCGTCGCTGGTCGAGGCCGCCCGCCGCGCCGACGAGGAGCTCGACATGCGACAGCGGCTGGGTACCGCCCTTGAGCTCGCGAGCCACGAGGCTCGCGATCCGCTCGAAGCGCGACAGCTTGCCGACGCCCGAGCGCGCCTGAACGAGGTTGACCTGCGCCGAGCCTTCCGCCCACGACTGGCAAGACGGCCGCTCATGGTCACCGCTCTCGGCATCGCCATGACGCTGCTGCTGGTGGCGTGGCCGAATCCGCAGGATGACCTCCTGGACCAGCGTCGGGCCGCGCGCGAAGCCGCCGAACGGGTGGCCGAGCGGGTCGAGGACGTCGCCGAGGAGGTCGGCGAGGAGAACGTCGAGAATCCCGATCCGCGCCGGGAGGAGCTCGAGCGCCAGCTTCGCGAGCTCGCCCGACAGCTGCGCGAGCAGGGAGACGACCGCGAGGCGACACTCGCGCGCATCGGCTCTGTGCAGGAGCAGGTATCCCGTATGACGGATCCGCAGGCAGCCGAGGCCGATGCGGCCCTCACCCAGCTCGCTCGAGCGACCTCGCAGGCGGCAACCGGAGACGAAGAGGCCAATCCCGAGGGCAAGCCCGAGGATGCCGCACAGGACCTGGATGAGCTCGCCGAACGGACCGATGAGCTGACGCCGGAGGAGGCTTCGGCACGCGCAGCCGAACTCCGCCAAGCGGCCCAGGCCGGCGCTGCATCGCAGCCGGCCGCGGCGAGCGCGCTGGCGGAAGCGGCCGATGCACTCGACGCGGCCGCGCGTTCCGGAAGCGAGGAGAACCAGCAGGCGGCCGCCGAGGCGCTCGAGCGCGCGGCCGATGCATTCCGACAGGCCGAGCGCGACCGGCAGGTGCAACGCGACGTCTCGCGAGCGCAGTCCGCGCTCCAGGAGGGCGCTCGCCAGGTCGCGCGTGCTGGTCAGCCCACCGGCGCTTCCACGGGGCAACCCGGGTCATCGGGGCAGCCCGGCGCATCGGGGCAGCCGGGTTCGTCCGCGCAGCCCGCCGGTTCCGGGCAGCCGGGCGCATCGGGGCAGCCCGGATCGTCGGGGCAACCCGGGTCGTCCGGACAGCCGGGCACTGGTAACCAGCCCGGGGCGGGAAACCAGCCGGGCGCTGGTAACCAGCCCGGGGCGGGAAACCAGCCGGGGGCGGGAAACCAGCCGGGGGCGGGAAACCAGCCGGGCGCCGGTGGCGGCACCACCGTCCGGCGCACCCCCGGCGGTGGGCTG
>JBBJNX010000160.1:0-5453 GCA_037721115.1 Candidatus Limnocylindria bacterium | reverse complement strand
GAGACTGCGCCAGAAGACCCAGGTCCCGGTGTGATCGGCCATCGTCAGTTGCACAGCTAGGACGTAGACGCCGGCGGTCGCCGATGACCGAGCCACGCCGATATATCGGTCCCAGGCACACACAGTTGAATGCTCTGGCGTCGTGTGGCCCGATTCATCGAGCACGCGCACGCACGGCAGGCCGGTGGCGTTCCTGAGCGCCCGACAGATCGGCAGGCCTCGGGGCACTCCCTCGATCGACTCGCAGCGTCCTGGCCCGCTCGCCGGTACCATGCTGAACGCCCATGAGTCTCGTGACCATCGCGGGCGTGTCGAAGAGCCACGCCGCGCAGCACCTCTTCAGCGACGTCGGCCTGATGATCAGCGCCGGGCGTCGCATCGCGATCGTCGGCCCGAACGGGGCCGGCAAGACGACCCTGCTCGAGCTCATCACGGGCGACCAGCAGCCCGACGACGGCACCATCACGCGGGCGAAGGAGACGGTTATCGGCTACCTGCGCCAGGAGGTGGCGGAGAGTCGCGGCCGCAGCGTCGTGGCCGAGGTGATGGCCGGTGCAGGCGAGGTGAGCGGCATCGAGCGCCGCATGCGGCACATCGAGACGGAGCTTGAGGATGCGGCCGACGACGAGGAGCTCAACGAGCTGATGGACGAGTACGGACGGCTCCAGCATCGTTTCGAGGCGCTCGGCGGATATGGCATGGAAGCCGATGCGCGACGCATCCTGGCCGGTCTCGGCTTCGCGGACCCCGACATGGAGCGCGACATCGGCGAGTTCTCTGGCGGCTGGATGATGCGTGTCGCCCTCGCTCGGCTCCTGCTCCAGAACCCCGATGTCCTGCTGCTCGATGAGCCGACCAACCATCTCGACCTGGCGAGCGTCGAGTGGCTCCAGGGGTTCCTGGCGATCTACGCCGGCGCGATCGTGCTCGTCAGCCACGACCGAGACTTCATCAACGAGGTCGCCAACCGCGTGCTCGAGCTGCACGACGCGCAGGCCACCGAGTACGTCGGCGACTATGCTGATTTCGTCGAGCAGCGGGCGGAGCGCATGATCCAGCTGGAGGCCGCCGCCCGGAACCAGCAGCGCAAGGTCGCCCACACGCAGGCCTTCATCGATCGGTTCCGCTATAAGGCTTCCAAGGCTCGCCAGGTGCAGTCGCGCGTGAAGGCGCTGGAGAAGCTGGACCGCGTCGCCTCCCCCGGAGCGCGCGCCAGGTCCGTCAAGTTCCGCTTCCCCGAGCCGCCGCGCAGCGGGCGGACGGTGATCACCTTGAGCGACATCGAGAAGCGTTACGGCGACACTGTCGTGTATGACGGCGACCTCGACCTCCAGCTCGAGCGTGGACAGAAGGTGGCCCTCATCGGACCGAACGGGGCCGGCAAGTCGACCCTGCTCAAGATCCTGGCCGGCGTCCTCGACTTCGAGGGCGGGACGCGCGAGCTGGGCAGCAACGTGCGCGTGGCATATTTCGCGCAGCACCAGATCGAGGCACTGAACCCGGATAATTCCGTCTTCAATGAGCTGAACGACGCGGCGCCGACGATGTCCACGACCGACATGCGCAAGTTGCTCGGAGCGTTCATGTTCAGCGGCCGAGCGGTGGAGAAGCAGGTCGGCGTCCTCTCAGGCGGCGAGCAGACTCGGCTGGCGCTGGCCAAGCTGCTCGCGGATCCGGCCAACCTCCTGTGCCTGGACGAGCCGACAAACCACCTCGACATTCAGTCCCGTGATGTCCTCGAGGACGCCCTGAACGCGTTCAGCGGGACGATCGTCCTCATCACCCACGACCGATACCTGATCCGCAGCGTCGCCAATGTGATCATCGAGGTCAACGACGGCGAGGCGACCGTCTATCCAGGCGACTTCGAGTATTACGCCGCCAAGCGTGGCGTCGACATCGAGACGCGTGGTGCGGTGGAAGGTGCCCGCTCGACACCGCGCGGCGTTGTCGCCGCCGCTCCCAGGCCCAGGGAGTCGGCGAAAGCGGCGGCCGATCGCAAGCGCCGAGAGGCCGACGAGCGCAACGCTCGCCACCGTCGCACCCGCGAGCTGCGCTCAACGGTCGCCCGTACCGAAGTGGAGGCCGCGGACGCCGAACGGGAGCTCACCGAGATCACCGGGCGGATGGCAGATCCCTCCATCTACGCCGATGCGTCCCTCGTCAAGAAGCTGGTGGAGCGCCACAACGCGCTCCGGGATCGCAGCGAGTCACTCGGGCCGGAACTTGCGCGCCTCCGAGTCGAGCTCGCGCAGGCCGAGGAACCTGAGCTGGTCCACAGCGAGTGACCGGGCGGACCACGGGCTCGTCGGCCGGGCTCGTCGGCGCCGGACTCATCGTCGTGGCCGCCGTATTCTTCGGCACACTCGGACCGATCACCCGGTTCGCGGATGAAGCCGGGGTCGGCTCCCTGGCGATCGTGGCCTGGCGGGCCGGGATCGGCGCATCCGCGATGCTGCTGCTCCTGCTGGTGCTGCGTGGCGCAGCGGGTCGAAGGCCGCTCTCGATTCGAGAGGTTCCGGCGCGCGACCGATGGTTCATCGGCGTGGCGTCGATGGCCAACCTCGCCCTCAACCTCGCCATGTTCATCGCGTTCGTGCGGATCGAGATCGGCCTCGCGCTGCTCGTCTTCTACGTCTACCCCGCCTTCGTGGCGGTGGCCTCGGTGCTGTGGTTCGGTGAACGACTCGGTGCTGCCCGATGGGCGGCGCTCGCCCTGTCGATGCTGGGCCTGGTGCTGACACTCTCAGGGTCGGGAGGGCTGGGCGACCTGGACGCGCTGGGTATCGGGCTTGCCTTCCTGTCGGCGTTGACCCAGGCGTTCTACGTCCTTGCCGCCCGACACGGTTTTGCGCGCATTCCACCGGTCGAGGCGGCGGCCGTGACGATGGGTGGAGCGGCGCTCGGCTACGTGGTCATCGCGCTTTTCACTTCGCAGCTTGCCAGTCTGGGAGCGCCCCTCGCGTCCAACGACGCGCTGGTGCCCGTGCTGCTTGCGGGGCTCGTTGGTGCTGCGATCCCGACGCTGTGCTTCATCACCGGTATCCGCCTGCTGGGCGCGCCGCGGGCAGCGATCCTGGCCACTCTCGAGCCGGTGGTGGGTGTTGCGCTGGCCGCGTGGCTGCTCAACGAGCAGCCGAAGCTGCTCCAGCTTTTGGGCGGTGCGCTGATCCTGGTCGCCGCCGTGCTGCTCCAGGTTGGCGGCCGAACGGCGTCCGAACACGAAGCCGTTGCGGGCTGATCAGGCCGACGTCTCGCCAGGCGACATGAACGAGGCGTGAACCGCTTGGGCCGCGGTAGAGGCTGAGGCGACAGGTACTTCGGCCCACACTACGCGCAGACCGCCCTCATTGAACGACCCCTCACCGTGAGCCGGGAGTGGGAGCACCTCGGGAGTCATCGATGCCGGCCCGACCAGGCTGATCCGCGCCACGCGATCCTTGTGATCGACGGCCAGCATGAGGACGCCGCCATCCTCGCGGGACGATGGGCGCACGACCGTGCGTGGAGCCTCGTCCTCGAGCGCGCGGACGACCAGGTGGAGCCGACCGCGGCGCGCGCGACGGACCGCCACCGGATGCACGACCTCGGCTCCCATCTCGGCCAACAGCTCCAGCTGAAGGGCATCCACGAATGGCAGGAAGCGAGCGGCGGGGACGAGGTGGGGATCTGCCTCCAGGACGCCGCCGACGTCCTTGAACAGCTCGCAGCGATCCGCCCGCAGCGCGACCGCCAGGGCGACCGCGGACAGGTCGGTTCCCCCGCGACCCAGGGTGGTCAGCTCTCCATGCGTTCCTATCCCCTGGAATCCCGCGACCACCGGCACCAAACCCGCATTGAGCGCCGCCCGCAATGGTCGAGAGAGCACGCGCCGGACTTCGGCGCCGAGATGCGCCGCGGCCGTGCGGATGCCGGCCTCGGCACCCGAGAACGAGCGCGCGGGGATACCGCGGCCCTGAAGTCCGAGGGCGAAGAGCGAGGCAGAGAGCGCTTCGCCCGTGGCCAGTGCCCTGTCGGTCTCGCGCGCAAGCGCTGAGGAGGCAGCCTGGCCCGGTTCACGCAACGACTCGCCGCGGTCCGGCAGGAGGACGCGGGCAGCCCCGAGGATGGTGTCGGTGACACCCTCGAACGCGCTGACGACGACGAGGGGCCGGAGGCCCGCGGCCCGCTGGCGGGCGACGACGTCCACCGCGGCGACGATATCCTCCGGACGACGCAGGACCGAGCCGCCGAACTTGTCGACGACGATATCGGACGATGGCTGCGGCACGCTGCTCGGCCTCAGGCGGTGGCCGGCGAATCGGCCGGGCTGACCTCGCCGCGCGGCAGTGGGCCCCCCGACTCGACAAGCTCCGGGAGCTCATCCAGCGAGCGAATGATGTGTACGTCCATGGGCTCCGGCTCACCGACGGGCGTGATCCGAATCCCCTCGTGCCGGTCGAGCCAGAGCGCGTCCATCCCAGACGCCCACGCGCCACGCACATCGGCGCGATACGAGTCGCCGACCATGAGCGCCTCATCGGCCGCAACGCCGGCCCGGTCGATCGCCATCCGGAAGAAGGCCGGGTCGGGCTTCGCGACGCCGACCACGCCCGACGGAAGGACGAAGTCAAGGTGGCGGTCTAGCCCGAGCTGCTCGACGATTGCGTGCAAGTTCGAGCCCCAATCGCTGACGATCCCGATCTGGACACCTTCGAGCTCGCGCACCGCCATCAGCATCGGCTCAACGTCGGGATACAGCTCCCAGGCGTCGATCGAGAACTGGCTGGCAAGGATGCGGTCGAGCACTTCGCGTCGGGCATCGACCCCGAGCCGTTCGAGCATGACACCGTGATACTGGCGCCAGGACTCCTCGATTCGACCGTCATCGGTCCATGTGTCGTTGCCCGGGCGGTGATACTCGTCCCAGAACCAACGGTCGGCCTCCTCCCAGGCGGCGCGTAGCTCGTCCTCGGTAATCTCATGTCCGTCGGCGGCGAGCACGCCGGAGAGCGCGTCGGCCAGCGTCTGGCGAGGCGAGAGCAGCGTGAAGCCCGCATCGAGGCAGAGCAGTCGGTAGGTCATGGCCCGCAACGGTAGCGCACCACGCGAGGCCGATGCGTCCGCAGGGTCCGCTGCTACCCTGCATTCCGTGCCCGCTCACCCAGCCCCAGCCCCAGCCCCAGCCACGCGGCGACGCGTCCGTCGCGGGCTCCTCGGTTGGTACGCGAACGAGCACCGCGACTTTCCGTGGCGCAGGACCAGCGACGCCTACGCTGTTCTCGTCAGCGAGGTGATGCTGCAGCAGACGCAGGCGTCGCGGATCGCTGCGCGGTTTCCGCGATTCATGGCTCACTTTCCCACTCTCGCGTCGCTCGCCTCTGCCCCGGCCGCCGACGTGCTCGCGGAATGGAGCGGGCTGGGCTACAACCGTCGGGCGCTGGCACTTCAACGAGCGACCGTCATCATCGAGC
>JBBJNX010000004.1:0-19255 GCA_037721115.1 Candidatus Limnocylindria bacterium | reverse complement strand
GGAGTCGATCCCGAACAACCGAGTAGTGGCCGGCATACATGAATGGGTCGATGATCGCGCGCGCCAGTGCGTCGGCATCGGCGAAGTCGGCGTAATAGCCGATCTCTTCACCGGTCAGGGCAACGTGCAGCGCGTGATGGACGTCGTCCGCCCAGACGGCGTCCAGCCCGTACCCGCCGTCGGCGATGGGTCGAGCGAGGCGCGGGTCATTGAGATCCGACTCCGCGATCAGGACGAGTGGCCGCCCGACCTCGGTCTCGAGGACGCGCGTCGCGATCGTCAATTCCTCGAGGATGTGCACGGCGGATTGGTCGTAGATCGCGTGCACCGCGTCGAGCCGCAGCCCGTCAAGGTGGTAGTCGCGCATCCACGTCAGCGCGTTGTCCACCACGAACCGACGCACCTCATGACTGCCGGCATCATCGAAGTTGACCGCGTCGCCCCAAGGGGTGGCGTACTTCGAGGTGAAGTAGGGGCCGTACTGCGGCAGGTAGTTTCCTTCCGGCCCCAGGTGGTTGTAGACGACATCCAGCAGGACGGCGAGCCCGCTCCCGTGCGCGGCGTCGACCAGCCGCTTCAGTCCATCCGGACCGCCGTAGGCATGATGCGGCGCGAACAAATCCACGCCGTCGTAGCCCCAGCCGCGGTCCCCGCTGAACCCCGCGACCGGCATCAGCTCGAGGTGCGTGATCCCCAGGTCGACAAGGTCGGCAAGGCGATTGATCGCTGCGTCGAACGTCCCCGCGGCGGTGAACGTGCCGACATGCAGCTCGTAGATCACCGCGTTGGCGAGGCGGCGTGCTGCGAACCCGCCATCGGTCCAGTTGAAGGCGCTGTGGTCGACCGTGCGAGACAGCGCACTGAGTTGGGAGGGCGAGCGTGGATCGGGCAGCGGTGCCGCCCCGTCCAGACTGTACCCATAGTCAGTGCCCGGCGTGAGCTCGAGGTCGGCGGGCCACCATCCGCCGTCATCGCGTGTCATCGGATGGCGGTCCGGGCCCGTCGCGAGCTCCACGCGGGCCGGAAACGGAGCCCACACGGCCGGGCGCGTGTTCATGTCACGCGTTCCAGGATCGCGACCGGAAACTCGACGAGGTGATCATCGACGAGCGTTGCGCCCGCGTGTGTGCGTCCGTCCAGGCCACGCCAACCGCCGGGTGGCAGCTCGACGACGGTGTCACCCCATCCGAGGCGCTCGACGCGACGAATGAGGCGCGGGGCCACGGTAACCACGTCGTCCCCGCGCGCATACGCGATCACCGCCGCGGCACGTTCTCCACGGGTGGGAACGGAACGATACGTCCCGCCGGCACCGAACGCCTCCGGCCGACGCGCCCTGATCCGGAGCGCTCGGTCGATCAGCCACAGCTTCGGGATCCCCACCTCGCGTCGCTGCCATGCCTGCGCCGCGCTCATCGACGCAGCATCGCGGAGGAGGCGTCGCCTGAGGTCGAAATCGACGGGGCGTCGGTTGTCCGGGTCCACGAGGGCGAGATCCCACAGCTCGCAACCCTGATACAGGTCGGGTACACCGGGCGCGGTCAGCTGGAGTGCGAGCTGCGCCAGTGCGCCGCGCCGGCCAGCGTCGAGCAGCGGCTCGACGGTCGCTTTCACGGCGGCGACGAAGCCGGGATCACCCAGGCATCCTCTGACGAAGGCGGCAAGCGTCACGTCGTACGCCGCGTTCGGGGCGGTCCACGAGGTGCGCAGCTTCGCCTCCCGGCTCGACTTCTCGAGGTAGGCGGCGGCACGGTCCGCGTCGATCGGCCACGCACCAACGATGATCTGGAAGAACAGGTACGCGTCCGCCTCCGTCGGGAGCTCGGGTCCGCCACGATGTCGTGCGGCGGCGGACCTCATGCGACCAACCGCGGCGCGCCACTCGTCGACGTCCTCGGCAATGAGTGCCAACCGGGCGCGCACATCCGCGCTGCGCTTGGTGTCATGCGTGGACAGCGCCAGCATGGCGAGCGGCCAGGCATCCTGCGCCCCTTCCATCGCGCGGTGGAACTCCTCCACCCCGGTGCCGAAGCGTCCCGGATCACCGCCGACCTCGTTGAGCGCCACGAGCCGATGATGCCGGTAGAACGCCGTGTCCTCGACGCCCTTCGCCATCGCCGCCGGGGTCAGCTGCTGGAAACGCATCGCCAGCTCTGCGGCGAGCGGCCCTTCGACCTCCAGGCGCAGAATCCGACTCAGGAACCCGAACAGCTCGGGGTCCAGGTCCGGGCGACGCTTCTCGGCCAGCGCAACAGCATCATCGATAAGGCGGGCGTCACGATCGCTGGTCTTCTCATCGTCCGGACGCACGTACGTGCGGTACACCGGGAGCGCCGCGGCCACCTCGCGCAGCGCGTGATGCAGCTCGTGCCGCGTGAAATCGCGATAACGCCGGTTGACCTCGCAGACCTCGAGGAACAGCGCGGTGAGGCGATTGACATCGCTGCCCAGCACAGATGCCAGCACCTGGCGACGCGCGTCGAGGGCGATCGTCTCCCACTCTGCGCCGGCATCGGCAACCTCGGCCCACATGGCGGTCAGCCCCGGCGCTCCGTCAGGATCGACCAGCACCCCGGTGGCGAGGTTGGCAAATCGATATCCCGTGGTGCCCTGGATCGGCCAATCGGTCGAAAGCGTCTCGTCCGGCTCGAGGATCTTCTCAGCCACGATCCACGCATCCGGTGCCGCGGCGCGCAGCCGGGCGAAATAGCCGGCCGGGTCCCGCAGGCCGTCCGGGTGATCGACCCGGAGGCCATCGACCCGTCCATCGGCGACCCATTCCAGTACCAGACCATGGGTGTCATCGAAGACACCCTCCGCCTCCATGCGCAGACCGACCAGATCGTTGATGTCGAAGAATCGCCGATAGCCCAGGTCCCGGGAAGCCAAGCGCCAGGATGCAAGCCGCCAATGCTGTGCTCCGAGGATCTCGTCGAGCAGCTGGACATCGGCGTTCACCACGGCCGCCGCGGCATCGAGGTCCTGCGCATCGCCTGCCGCCGCCACGACCCGCTCCACCGTCCGCGGGGCCAACGGGAAGCGACGGCCGCCGTGGGCAACTACCAGGTGGCCGCCCTCGTGCACCAGCCGGATCTCGCCGCCCTCCAGGACGCGGCCGTAGTGGTCCGGAAGCACCGGCAGCAGAATCACGTCACGCAGCCGGTTCTCCGGCGGATCCCAGTCGACGTCGAAGTACGACGCGTACCTGCTCGCGCGCCCATGCTCCAGCACGTCCCACCACCATCGGTTCCCCTGGTCGGAGATGGCCATATGGTTCGGCACAATGTCGAGCACCAGGCCCATCCCGTGCGCGTGCAGCGCATCGGCCAGGCGCTCGAGTGCCTCCGCGCCGCCGAGCTCACCGCTGACCTTGCCGTGATCGACCACGTCGTAGCCATGCATCGAGCCTGGGGACGACTGGAGGATCGGTGACGTGTACAGGTGGCTGACCCCCAGTTCGGCCAGGTACGGCACGATTGCGGAGGCGTCGTCGAGCGTGAAGCCGGCATGCAGCTGGATGCGATACGTGGCGCACGGCAGCGGACGGTCTCGGCGGATCACGGGCCGCCCAGCGCAGGTCGCGTGCCGGGCTTCAGTCGCCGCTCACGCGGCGGACGCGCGGCAGGCGTCGCAGGCAGACCACGGAACGTTCGGCGACCCGGTAGGAAGACCCACCGTCGTGCTCGCCGTGCGCCGCGCTGAACGCATGGTGCACCGTGTCGAACACGGTCTCCCAGCGCTTGGCGGCCTCGTGATTCGGCAGGGTGAAGGCGACCGGATGATGGTCGGCGTTGAAGATGACCAGCAGGGTGTCGTCGGTGATCCGCTCGCCGCGCGGGCCGCGATCGTCGATCGCATCGCCGGCGAACTGCACGGCCAGCGTTCGCACGCCGGGGGCCTGCCATTGCTCATCGGTCATCTCGGTGCCATCGGGCGCAAACCATGTCAGGTCCTTGACGCGCGAGCCGCGAATCTGGCGGCCCTGGAAGAAGCGGCGACGGCGCAGCACCGGATGGCCCTTGAAGAGCCGGATCAACGACCGGGTGAAGGCGAGGAGCTGTCGGTCGCGCCGGTGAAGGTCCCAGCTGAACCAGCTGACCTCGTTGTCCTGGGCATAGCCGTTGTTGTTGCCCATCTGCGTGCGACCAACCTCGTCGCCGCCGAGCAGCATCGGCACACCCTGGCTGAGCAGCAGGGTGGCGAGATAGTTGCGCTTCTGGCGCTCGCGAATTTCGATGACCGCCTCTTCATCGGTCTCGCCCTCGACGCCGAAGTTCATGCTCTCGTTGTTGTTGTCGCCGTCGTCGTTGTTCTCGCCATTCGCCTCGTTGTGCTTCGATTCGTAGCTGACAAGGTCATTCAGGGTGTACCCGTCGTGGGCAGTGACGAAGTTGATGCTGGCGTGCGGACGGCGGCCGGAGCCCGCGTACAGATCTGATGAGCCACTGAGCCGATACGCCAGCTCGGCGGCCTGGCCGCCGACCCCCTTCCAGAAACGACGCACTGTATCGCGGTACTTGCCGTTCCACTCGGCCCAGCCGACCGGGAAGTTGCCGACCTGGTACCCGCCGGGTCCGACGTCCCACGGCTCGGCGATGAGCTTGACCCCATTGATGGTCGGGTCCTGGTGGATGATGTCGAAGAAGCTGCCCAGCTTGTCGACATCGTGAAGCTCACGCGCCAGCGCTGATGCCAGGTCGAAGCGGAATCCGTCGACGTGCATCTCGGTGATCCAGTAGCGCAGCGAGTCCATGACCAACTGAAGCACCTTGGGCGAGGTGGCGTCGAGCGTGTTGCCGGTTCCGGTGTAGTCGACGTAGAGCGCCTGGTTCTCCGGGCTGAGCCGGTAGTAGGCGGCGTTGTCGATCCCCCGGAAGCTGAGCGTCGGCCCCTGGTGGTTGCCCTCGCCGGTGTGGTTGTAAACGACGTCGAGAATGACCTCGATGCCGGCGTCATGAAGCCGCTTGACCGTCGTCTTGAACTCGCTGACCGGCTCGCCGGTAGCGGAGTAGCGAATGTCCGGCGCAAAGAAGCCGATGGTGTTGTAGCCCCAGTAATTGACGAGGCCACGCTCCACGAGGTGGCGGTCGGTCACGTGCTGGTGCACCGGCAACAGCTCGACGGCCGTGATGCCGAGGTTCGTCAGGTAGTCGATGGCCGGTGCAGAGCCGAGCCCCGCGTACGTCCCGCGCAGCTCCTCGGGCACCTCCGTGTTGAGCTGCGTGAAGCCCTTGACATGAACCTCGTAGATGAGCGTCCGGTCGAGTGGCGTGCGGAGCTGCGTGTCGCCGCCCCACACGAAGGCGTGGTTGATGACGACGCTCTTGGGCACGAATCCCGCCGAGTCCCGGTCATCGGCCTGGTCCCCATCGGCGCCGATGCGGTAGCCGAATACCGCATCGTCCCAGCGCACTACTCCGTCGATGCGCTTCGCATACGGGTCGATCAGCAGCTTGGCCGCATTGAACCGATGCCCCGCGCCGGGATCGTAGGCGCCATGCATCCGGTAGGCATAGCGCTGGCCGGGCCGGGTGTCGGGCAGGTAGCAGTGCCAGACGAGATCGGTCTGCTCGATCAGCCGGATGCGCTGCTCATTGCCACCGTCATCGTCGAACAGGCAGAGGTCGACCTGCTCCGCGTTCTCGCTGAAGATCGCGAAATTGACGCCGGATCCATCCCAGGTGGCGCCGAGCGGATAGGGATTGCCCCGCCAGACCCTCAGGGTCACGGAAGGTCGATCGGCCGAGCATGCGCCAGGACACGGGGGGAAGACGACGTCATCCGGCGAAGGGTACCCGGCGGAGTGCGTGTCCTGCCGGGCAATATGATTGCGCGTGATCCGGGATATCCGCGCCGCCGCGGTAGCGATCGTCGGCATGCTCGTGGTGATCGTGATCCTCGTCGCCATCGGGTGGGCGAACCGGCCGATCAACGTCGATCACACGCTCCCGGCTGTGCCGACCGCGACCGCGACCTGACAGTCCTCTCACTTCTGCCCGCAGAGCCGCTCGACGGCCGCGATCGGCAGCCACAGCCAGGCGGGCCGGTTGCTCGCCTCGTAGCGGATCTCGTAGCAGGCTTTCTCCAGCTCGAATGCCTCCAGCAGCCCCGCCTGTCCGGGACCGATGCCGCCATACGCCACGAGGAAGGCGCCGCGAGCATCCGCCAGCCAGCCATGGGCGTCAAAGCTCGGTGAAACGCGCTCAGCGGTGCGGGCCGCGTAGTCGAAGCTGCGCAGCAGACCGGCAACGTCCTTCAACGGCGACCCCGGAAGCCGGCGCTCGGCCAGCGATCGCGCGGGCTCACCCTCGAAGTCGATCACGCTGAAGCCGCCATCGGTCCTCGCCAGCAGTTGGCCGAGGTGATAGTCGCCGTGGATGCGGCTCACGCGCGCCTCGCCCGACGCCGACCCGAAGGTATCGGCGAAGCGAGCCGTGATGGCCGGCGCCAGCCTGACAAGCCGGTCGTGAACCTCGCCGCTCACCGCGCTGACTGCCTGCGCCAGTTGCCGCTCCGCCGATACGCGCCAGGCCGCTGTCTCATCCACCGTCGCGGCACGCGCCGGGAAGTCGGGGTTCTCCGGTCGCGAGGCGAGAGCCGCATGCATGACAGCCGTTACGCCTCCCACGGTGGCAGCGATCTCGAGACCGCCCAGTGGGTCCTCGGCGAGGGCGGAAAGCGAGGCGGCCCATGCATCGCCGTTCGAGGCGACGAAACCCTGAAGCATGGCCGCCGCGGCGGGCTCCCCGCCATCCGGCGTGTAGGTCATGAGGCCTGCGACGGCAGGCGTGCCGGCGAAACCGGCATCGGTCAGGAAGGCGCTCACCTCGAGATCCGGGCTCTCGCCGGGCTCGAGCAGCCGATACAGCTTGAGAATGAGCCGCTCACCCAGCACGACCGACGTGTTCGACTGCTCGACTCGGAGCTGCCGCTCGCCCAGCGCGGCCGCCGCCTCGTGGGCGGATGGCAAAAGCTCCTCCAGAGCGTCGGTCCGCGAGCACGTGAAGCGGCCGTGTGCGCCGCGCACCTCGCCACCATCGGCCATGGCACGCACGACCGCGATCCATGCTCCCTCGCCGTCAGCCGGTTCGCGACCGTCGACGGTAGGAACCAGGTAGTGCTCCGGCGGTCCGTCATCGGCATAGGCGACCTCCAGCACGGAGAGCTCGGCCGGGTCCAGGCGCACAGCGTCCACCTGCGAAACGGTGGCGATCGGCCGCTGCTTGGCGCGGAACCAGCGCTGGCCGACGAGCCATGCGGCGGTCAGCGGAATCATGTCCGGCGCCGCTGAGCGGCGCTACCTGAACCCGGCAGGTTCGAGATGGCAAACGGGGGTGGATGTGCCCTGCCCCGGGGTCGCGATGGCGCCGCTGGGCGGCCGAAATCGGGCACAAGGCGGCGAAAGCCGACGGAACCTGCGCAGGCACTGGAAGCGGATGGCCCCCGTGCTGAGATAGCGCCGCTCAGCGGCGACGGCAGGCGGTGCCAGCGACGCGGCCGCTCAGACGCCGCCATCGGTCATCTCGAACCAGAAGAAGTCGTGCGGGCCGAGCGTGAGCAGGTACGGAAGCTCCCCGATCGGCGGAAAATGCACGCGACCGATGAGCTCCACTGGCACGCGATCCTTGAAGCGAGACAGATCAAGCTGGACGTACTGCGCGAAGCGCGACAGGTTGGCGACGCACAGGATCGAGGTTCCCTCGTGCTCGCGCAGGTAGGCGAGCACTCGGCGATTCTCCGGATGCAGGAACTCGAGCGATCCGCGGCCGAATACCGGATGCGCACGTCGCACGCGGATGAGCCGCTTCATCCAGTTCAGGAGGGACCCGGGGACGCGATCCTGCGCCTCCACGTTGACCGCCTGGTAGCCGTAGACAGGATCGGCCACCAGGGGGGCGTAGAGCGCATGGACATCGGCGCGGCTGAAGCCGGCGTTACGATCGCCGGTCCACTGCATCGGCGTGCGGACACCGTTGCGATCGCCGAGATACACGTTGTCGCCCATCCCGATCTCATCGCCGTAGTAGATGACCGGCGTGCCGTGCATGCTGAACAACAGCGAGTTGAGCAGCTCCATCCGTCGGCGGCTGTTATCGACCAGCGGGGCAAGCCGCCTGCGGATCCCGACGTTGATTCGCATCCGGGCGTCCTTCGCGTACTCGGTGTACATGAAGTCGCGCTCCTCATCGGTCACCATCTCGAGCGTCAGCTCATCGTGGTTGCGCAGGAAGAGCGCCCATTGGCCCTCATCAGGAATCTGCGGCGTCTGGTCCATGATCTCGACAATCGGGTATCGGTCCTCGCGCCGCAGCGCGATCCAGATGCGTGGCATGAGCGGGAAGTGGAACGCCATATGGCACTCGGGGCCCTCAGGCGTTCCGAAGTAGGGCAGCACGTCGGGCGGCCACTGGTTCGCCTCCGCCAGGAGCATCCGCCCCTCGTAGCGCGCGTCCATCCCGGCACGAAGGCGCTTGAGGACCGCGTGCGTCTCCGGCAGGTTCTCGCCGTTGGTGCCCTCTCGCTCGACCAGGTACGGGACTGCGTCCAGCCGCAGACCGTCGACCCCGAGGTCGAGCCAAAAGCGCATGACGCGCAGCACCGCCCGCACGACCTGGGGATTGTCAAAGTTCAGGTCCGGCTGATGAGAGAAGAACCGATGCCAGTAGTACTGCTGCGACTCCGGGTCCCAGGTCCAATTGCTGGTCTCGGTGTCGGTGAAGATGATCCGTGCGTCGAGGTACTTCTGGTCGGTGTCACTCCACACGTACCAGTCGCGCTTCGCGCTCCTGCGGCTCGAGCGCGACTCGGCGAACCACGGGTGCTGATCGCTGGTGTGGTTGATGACGAGCTCGGTGATGACGCGCAGTCCACGCCGATGCGCCTCTCGCACGAAGCCACGGAACTCGCGCAGCGAGCCGTAATCGGGATGCACCTCGGTGAATGCAGCGATGTCGTAGCCGTCATCCCGCAGGGGCGAAGGGTAGAACGGCAGCAGCCAGATCGCGGTGACACCGAGATCGGCGATGTAGTCCAGCCGCTCGGCGAGGCCCAGGAAGTCACCGACGCCGTCGTTGGTGGAGTCATTGAAGGCCTTGACGTGCAGCTGGTAGATGATCGCGTCCTTGTACCAGTGCGGGTCGTCCCGCAGGAGGTGCGGGGGTGCCACTTCGGGACTCAGCAGCGGCTGGCGAGCTGTCATCGGTGCGCGGTGCCTCGATCAACGGGGGCAATCGTGAAGATACGAAATGGTTCGCCGGCAGGATCCAGGACTACGGGAAGATCGGCGCCGCGCTCTTCCGTCACTCGGCCGGTGAGCAGGTCGGTCAGTAGGTACGGGTCATCCCAGGCGACTCCGATCGCCGGCAGGTCGGGATGGAGGATGGCGCGCTCGGCCGTGGTCGGGTCGCAGTTCACCGCCACGAAGACCGCATCCCGCCAGCGGTGCGGATGACCGGTGAGTTGGTCGACCTTACCGTGCGGGAGCGCCTTGCGATAGAAGAGCGTTCGCTGCCCGCTCACGCTCTCGAACCGAAGGTTCTCGTAACGACTGAGCGCCGGCACCTGGTGCCGAAGCCGGTTGAGCTCGCCGATGAGCAGCTTGATGTTGCCCTGCGCGTCCCAGTCACGCGCCCGGACCTCAAACTTCTCTGAATCGAGATACTCCTCGCGCTCACCGAGCCGGGCAGCCTCACACAGCTCCCACCCGGAGTAGATGCCGTAGCTGGACGAGAGGGTGGCGGCCAGCACGCTGCGGATCACGAAGGCCGGTCGCCCGTGGTCGAGATGGTGCGGGTTGATGTCGGGCGTGTTGGCGAACAGGTTGCCGCGGAAGTACTCGACCATCTCGCTCTGGGTCAGCTCGGTCAGGTAATCCCGCAGCTCCGCCGCCGTCTCGCGCCAAGTGAAGTATGTGTAACTCTGCGTGAACCCGACCTTGGCCAGTTGCCGCATCATCTTCGGCTTCGTGAAGGCTTCCGACAAGAAGATCGTCTCCGGATGGTTTGCCTGGATCTCGTTGATCAGCCACGACCAGAACGAGATCGGCTTGGTGTGCGGGTTGTCGACCCGGAAGATCTTGACGCCGCGCTCGATCCAGACCTCGAAGATCCGCTTCCACTCGTGCCACAGTTCCGCGCGCTCGGCCGCATCCTCGCTGCCGAAGTCTACCGGGTAGATGTCCTGGTACTTCTTCGGCGGGTTCTCGGCGTACTTGATGGTGCCGTCGGGTGAGTGGCGGAACCAGCCGGGATGCTGCGTCACGTACGGATGATCAGGCGCTGCTTGGATAGCAAGGTCCATCGCCAGCTCCATACCATGCGCCTCGACCGCCTGGCGGAAGTGGAGGAATTCGCTCAGCCCACCCAGCTCCGGCGCCACGCTGTCGTGGCCGCCCGCGGATGAGCCGATCGCGTACGGCGACCCGACGTCGTCCGGGCCGGCATCGAGCGTGTTGTTGCGGCCCTTGCGGTTCGTGCGGCCGATGGGGTGGATCGGCGGCAGGTAGACGACGTCGAAGCCCATCGCAGCGATATGGGGCAGACGCCACTCCGCCTCCGCGAACGTGGTGGCGGTGGGCTTCAATGGAACGCGGCCCTGCGAGCGCGGGAAGAGCTCATACCACGCACCGAAGCGGGCGCGTTCGCGGTCGACGATGAGCGGCAGCTCCGGCGAGCGAGAGGCGGACCGGAGGTCGGCGTGACGACGCATCGCCGCGAGCAGGTCGTCGGTCAACAGCGGCGCGGCGCGGGCCGCCTCCAAAGATGAATGCTTCAGCTCCGCTAGCGCGTCGCGAACGCGGAGCGCGTCGTCGTCGGCATTCGTCTTCTCGGCGCGCCGCAGCGCGGCCACCAGCAGCAGCCGTCCCTCCTCGATCTCGTTCGGTACGGCGACGCCGGCATCGAGCTTCTTGATGAGGCCGTCGCGCCATGAGCCGAAGGCATCCCGCCACGCCTCGACCGCGTAGACGTGGCGCCGGTTGCGCAGCAGCGCCACGTGGCCGGACCAGCGGTCGTTGTCGATAGGGCGTAGCGGTGCTCGGCGCCACGTGGTCTCATCGTCCGCACGAAGCAGGACGGCAGCATCGAGCAGATCGTGGCCATCGGCGAAGATATCGGCGGTCACCAGCAGCTGGTCGCCCACGACGCGCTTGACCGGATATCGGCCGCCATCCAGCTCGGGCGTGATCCGCTCGATGATGATGCTGCGCCGGCTGCCGATCTCGCCGGCGCCGGGCTCATCGGCCTCGACGCCCGTCTCAATCGCGTGTCGCACGCCTTCTCTCGTCGTAGTCATGGATATGCGAAACCCTACCCGATCGGTCGCGGCATCGGCGCCATCGACTGATCTCGGCGACAATCGGTCCATGTCCATGCTTCGTTGCCTCGTCGCGCTGATCCTGGTGCCGACCCTGCTCACCGCGTGCGCCACGCCGTCCGACTCAGGCTCTGGATCCCTCGGGGCCTCGGCCCAACCGTCGGGACCGACACGGAGCGGATCCGACGCCCCTCTTCCGAGCCAAACCGGCAAAGCGACCGCATCGGCCGAGGCGTCTGCCGCGCCCACCTCCGAGGACCCGCCGGCCCTGGCCCTCGAGACGGTGGCGGAAGGGCTTTCGGCGCCGATCGGAATCGCATCGGCGCCGGCCGGATGGCTGCTCGTCAACGAGCAGGCCGGCCAGGTGATCGGCGTGCACCCGGAGCGGGGGGATCGTGCGACCACTCTCGATATTCGCGATCGCGTCCTAGGGGAGGGTGAGCGCGGCCTGCTGGGACTGGTGCTCCATCCGGACTGGCCGGAGGACGGGCGGGCGTTCGTGCATTACAGCGATCGTGAAGGCAACACGGTCCTCTCCGAATTCAATGGCCGCCAGGAGGGCGATGCGGCGCCGGTCCTCGATCCCGCGAGCGAGGTGATGCTGCTCAACGTCGACCAGCCGTTCGCGAACCACAACGGCGGTCAGCTGGCGTTCGGGCCGGACGGATTCCTGTGGTTCGGTCTGGGCGACGGCGGCTCGGGCGGCGACCCACTCGGCAACGGCCAGGATCCTTCGACGCTCCTCGGCTCCATCCTGCGCCTGGATGTGGCCGAGGCCGGGGGCTACGCCATCCCGGACGACAACCCGTTCGCGGATGGATCCAATGGGGCACCCGAGGTGTACCTGACCGGCCTTCGGAATCCGTGGCGATTCAGCTTTGACCCCGAGACGGATGCACTCTGGATCGCCGATGTCGGCCAGAACGCCTACGAGGAGATCAACCGGATCGACCCGGAGGCCGATGCCGGCGCCAACCTGGGCTGGAACATCATGGAAGCCTCTCACTGCTTCGCCGACGCCGCCTGCTCGTCCGACGGCCTGGTCCTGCCCGTGGCCGAGTACGGCCGCGATCAGGGCTGCTCGGTCACTGGCGGCCACGTGTATCGCGGCAGTGCGGTCGAAGGTCTCGCCGGCTGGTACCTCTTCTCGGACTATTGCGAGGGAAACCTCTTTGGCGTTCACTCGGAAACCGATGGCTCCGACCTGGCGCCGCGCACCCTGGGCGAGACCAGTGGGTCGATCAGCAGCTTCGGCACGGACGAGGCCGGGAATCTCTACGTCACGGACATCGGTGGCGGCCTCCTCTCGCGGATCGTCGCCGGCGGCTGACCCAGCGCGCCGAGCGCGCGCAGCGAGGTCCATCTGCCCCGCCCGATCACGAGGTGGTCGAGCAGCTCGATGTCGAGCAGGCGTCCGGCCTCCGCCAATTCGGTGGTGATACGCAGATCCTCGCCGGACGGGTTCGGGTCACCCGACGGATGGTTGTGGGCCACGATGATCGCCGCGGCGCAGGCGCGGACGGCGTCGCGATAGACCTCGCCGACCCGCACCGACGACCCGGCCAGGTTTCCGCGGTACACGGTCCGCTCGGCCGTCACCACATTCTTTGTGTCGAGAAGGAGCACCCGCAGCTCCTCCCGTTCGAGCGCGCCCATCGCGTCGACCAGTGGCTCAGCGACGTCGGTCGGGGTGCGAATCAGCCACGGATTGGATGGCCAGGCACGGGCAACCCGCCGCCCGAGCTCGGCGCAGGCCGAGACGCGCAGCGCGGCCGCCTGCGAGAGTCCAGCCACGCGAAGCTCGATCGGGAGCGCACGGCCGACGGCTGCGAGTGACCCGAAGCGATCGAGCAGCCGTCGCGCGACCCTCGGGGCCGCCGCCCTGTCGCCGATGATGGTCGCCAGCAGTTCCTCGTCACCGGACGCTTCGGTGCCGTGGCGGTCGAAGCGTTCACCAGGTGGGTGGGCGCGGTGGCGGTCGGCAGGGAGCGCAATGGGCAGGGGCATGGGTTCGTGCGTCATGCCTGCTGACGATAGCCATCGCCGCTCACCAGCAGCTTACCGGCGGATTACCGGAAGCGGTTCAGACCGGGAGCCGCACGACGTCGAAGCGGACGAGCAGCGCGAGCGCAACCGAGACGCCGTTGACCATCGCGTGCATCGCGATCGGGGCAAGGAGATTACCGGTCCGCTGGTAGATCCAGGCAAGCGCCAGCCCAAGCAGAAAGATCGGAAGCAGCACCGCCACCGACGATCCCGCAAGAACGTGGATGAGCGCAAATGCCCCCGACGAGCCGATGAACGCCCAGCGCCGGCCGCCTTCGCGCAGCCAGGCGTTGAATACCACGCCGCGAAAAAAAACCTCTTCCGCGACCGGCGCCAAGATGACGATGGCGAGAATGATCAGCCATGGATCAAGGATCGCTATCGCGCGCTCGGCTGCCTGAGGGTCAACGCTGGAGCCGGTGCGCTCAAGCAGCCAGACGACCGCGGCCAGTACCACGGTCGAGGCCACCCAGGCCAGGATGCCCCAACCGAGTCCCGCTCGAATGGCCCCGCCCGGATCGCGGCCGGGCAGCGACGGGAGCGCCGCCAGCGCTCCGGGCCGGAAGACGAGAAACCAGCTGATCAGCAGCAGAGCGACCTGCGTGGCCATCAGGAGGACGGCGGCACCGAGAAGCGTCGGCTGGCCCTCGCCGGCGACCAAGGCGGTGGCGTCTCCCAGGAAGGGAGCCGTGATAATCGATGTAAGCACGAGGACGAGCAGCAAGAGCACGAGCACTCCCGGGCCGCGATAGCGCTCCGGCGGCAGGAATCGGCGGACGCGCAGCTGCCGCACCGCGACATACAGGAGCCCGGCGATGAAGAGCACGGCGCCCGCCAGGGCAAGCCAGCCGAAGAGCGCAGGATCATCGACCGCGATCTGACCATCGACGGCCAACGCCCCGGTGGTCAACGCGCCGATGGCAAGGACGGCGCCCAGGACGATGAGGAGGGGCCCCGGCCAACGGGGCATCGAAATCGTTCCCGGGCCTGCGGTCGGGTGCGGACCGGTGGGCAGCGCCGCAGGACGATCAGTTCCGGGAGGGTCCACCGACGTCGGGCTCTGGGTCAGCTGTTGGTCGCGCCGCGCAGGCGGCGGCGCTCAGCAGTGGCATCCGTGGAGTCTGTCACGTCGGAGTCGGACGCCTTGGCTGCGGCCACGGGCGTCTTGGTGCGTCGGGCCGTCTTCGACGACTCATGTCCGAGATCCGTGCCGCAGAAAGCGCAGAGGGGCCAGGTCGGGTCCGCCAGCCGGTTGCATGAAGGGCACACGCGATGCAGCCGCGTTCGGCAGTTCGGGCAAACGAGCCAGTCGCTGTCGACGCGGTCACGACAGACCGGGCAGAGCTCGTTCTTCTCGACCTCGGCGAGGAGGCTTTCCTCGGCCAGCGATCGTTCGTAGACCTCCGCCAGCGTCTCGCGGGGGCGAACGATCAGGAAGAGGATGACCGCGAAGAGGAAGAGCAGCGGCGTGAAGAAGATGATCAGGGCGGCGGCGAAGTACGGAAGAATTGGGTTCTCGGTACGGGCCTGCATGTCGCGGAACGCCCAGTACGCCGTACCGAGCCACAGCAGGACGACGTAGATCACGATCAGCTGGCTTGCCAGCTGCACGATCGGATTGCTCAGGAAGCCTTCCCAGAACTGCCCGATCGGTTCGAGAATCGCGTCCATTAGCTGCCTGGCCTCATCGTGTTTGGGGTCCGCTGCGCTCGTAGCGCCGTTGGCATGCTAGCACGCGTCATGCCCGACGAGCCCTCACGGAAATCTCCGTGAGGAAGCTCACGAGCAGGCGGTGCTCCTCGTCCAGCACGCGGGCCGCCAGCGTGGCTGCATCGTCTCCTACCAGCACCGGAACACGTGACTGGGCGAGGATCGGTCCGGCGTCCATGTCGGTCGTCACTTCATGGATCGTGACTCCCGACTCATCGTCGCCCGCAGCCAGGACGGACCGATGTACAGCCAGCCCCGCCATCCCTCCGTGCGCTGGAAGCAGGCTGGGATGGATGTTGATCGTGAGCCCGGAGTAGGCCGCGAAGTACGAGGGGCGCAGGAGCTGGTCATAGCCTGCAAGCAGAACGAGCTCGACCGATGCGGCCGTCAGCGCATCGCCGATCGCGCGATCCCGCAGCGATGCGTCATCCCCGAAGGAGCTGCGCGCAATCACGCGCGCCGGCACGTCATGCGTCGCTGCCACCCTCAGCGCAGGCACTCCGGCGCGGTTGCTGATGACCAACACCGGCTGAATCGCTGGCAGTGCGGCCGCAAGCACGGCCTCGAGATTCGAGCCGCGTCCGGAGACCAGGACGCCAAGCCTCACGCGAATCGGACGCGCGGCTCGCCTTGTGGCACATCCACGACCTTGCCGATGCGGTACGCGCCGCCGACCGCGGCGATCGCGTCATCTGCGTATTCGACCGGTACCACCGCGGTCATCCCGATCCCCACGTTGAAGGTGCGGACCATCTCGTCATCGGCGATATCACCGCTCGACTGGATGAGGCTGAAGATGCTCGGGATCGGCCAGGACCCGGTCTCGATTTCGACCCCCAGGCCGACCGGCAACGTGCGTGGCACGTTTCCCTCCCATCCGCCTCCGGTGATGTGAGCGAGGGCGCCGACATCGGTTCCAGCCTCGCGCAACGCCCGGCGCAGGATGCGGATCTCATCGAGGTAGGACCGATGCGGCTCGAGCAGGGCATCACCCACCGTGCGGTCGTCCTCTGGCATCCGGCTGCGCCATGACTCCTCGCGCAGGACTCGACGCGCCAGGGTGTAGCCGTTGGTATGCAGGCCGGACGACGGCAGGCCGATGACGGCGTCACCCGCGCGCGCCAACGATCCGTCGATGAGATCGTCGCGTGCCACGACTCCGACGATGAACCCCGCCAGGTCGTAATCGGCGTCACGGTAGAGGTCGGGCATCTGCGCCGTTTCGCCGCCGATGAGCGGGATGCCAGCAGCGGCGCAGCCGGCGGCCACGCCACCCACGATCTCCTCCACGATATCGGCGCGCAGGTCCCCAATGGCGAGGTAGTCCAGGAAAAAGAGTGGCGTTGCGCCGGTGACCACGATGTCGTTGACGCACGCGTTGACGAGGTCGACGCCGATGGTGTCGTGCCGCCCGAGCGCCACGGCGACCTTCAGCTTGGTACCGACTCCATCGGTGGACGACACCAGGATCGGGTCCGGATGGCTGCCAGGATCAAAGCGAAACAGGCCACCGAAGCCCCCGATGGCGCTCAGCACGGCAGGGGTCGCGGTCGCCGCCGCGGCTCGCGCGATGCGCTCGACGGCGCGCGCGGCCTCCTCAACGTCGACGCCCGCCTCTCGATACGTGCGGACCACGCTCAGCGATGCTCCAGCGCCAGCTTGTCCAGCTCGAGCGGCACATCGGTCGGATAGACGCCGTCGAAGCAAGCGGTGCAGCGCGCGTCGGTGCGCCCGCCGACCGCCTCGAGCATGGCCTCCTTCGAGAGGTAGCCGAGCGAGTCGGCGCCGATGGCCGCGCGGATCCCCTCGAGCGAATGGCTGGCCGCGATGAGCTCTTCCTTGCGGCCGGTGTCGACGCCCATGTAGCAGGGGTGTCGCATCTGGGGCGAATGAATGCGGACGTGGATCTCGGCCGCACCGGCTCGGCGCAACATCTGCACGATGGGGCCGGTCGTCGTGCCGCGCACGATCGAGTCGTCGACGACCACCACCCGCTTGCCGGAGAGCAGCTCGGGGAGCGGATTGAACTTCATGCGCACCGCCTCGTCGCGACTGCGCTGCGCGGGCTGGATGAAGGTGCGACCGACGTACCGGGACTTGATGAGCCCCTCGCGATACGGCAGGCCAGCCTCTTCCGCATAGCCGATGGCGGCCGGGATGGCCGAGTCGGGAACCGCGATCACCAGGTCCGCTGCGGCGGGATGCTCCCGTGCCAGGCGTCGCCCCATCTCGAGGCGAGCCTCGTAGAGGAGCCGCCCGTCGATGACACTGTCCGGCCGTGCGAGGTACACGAACTCGAAGACGCACAGCTTCTCGCGCTCCGGCGATGCGCGGCTCGACCGATGCGACTGCACGCCGTCGTCGTCGATGGTGAGCACCTCGCCCGCATCCACGTCACGGACGAATCGAGCGCCCATTGCGTCGAGTGCGGCCGACTCGGAGGCCACCGCCCAGCCGCCGCCCGGCAGGCGACCCAGCGCGAGCGGCCGGAAACCGATCGGGTCCCGCGCCGCGACCAGAGCGGACTCGGTGAGCATCGTGAAGGTGAAGGCGCCCATGGCGCGGTGGAAGGCGTGATCGACCCGCTGCGCCCACGTCCGACCCGGCGCGTGAGCGATCAGCTTGGCGAGCACCTCGGTGTCGGAGGCGGAGCCGAACTCGATCCCCTGCTCCGTCAGCTCGTCGCGTAGCCAGCTGGCATTGGTGAGGTTGCCGTTGTGCCCCAGCATCAGCTCGCCGATATCGGCGCGAGCATAGACCGGCTGCACGTTCGGCAGGGTATTCGAGCCGGTGGTGCTGTAGCGCGTGTGACCGATGGCCCCCTTCGGCGGCCGGCCCGCCTCGTCTCGTCCTTCCAGCCGGATCAGCGTCTCCTCGTCGAAGACACTGCTGACAAGGCCGAGTCGCTTGTGCAGGCTGAGCTGATCCCCGTCCGTGACCGCGATCCCGGCCGACTCCTGACCACGATGCTGGAGCGCATGGAGCCCGATATATGCCATGCGCGCAACGCCCACCCCCGGTGCCCAGATGCCGACAACGCCGCATTCCTCACCCGGGCCGTGCGACTCGTACATGGGTAGCGCCTCACCGGGTCGCTGCAGCAGGCTGAAAGGCTGGCGCACGGGATGGCTCAAGCGGATCGGCGATGACCGGGCAAGGGTCCATGATAGCGACCGACGGGCCACTCGATGAGCCGCAGGCCGCAGATGTGCCACGGGTACGGGTGGGGTACTGCACCAGAGCCCACGCTCGAAGAAAGCGGTAATGATGGCAATGGTGCCGCGGAGCGACGCCGGACCATCGGCCCATGTCCGCACCGGACCCAGCGCGCCATCCTTGCGGCAATGCTCTTGGTCGCGCGTTTCCTCGGATTCCTCGCACCCTTCGCCGTGGCCGGCCTGGTCGTGGTGGCCGTGGCGGTCACCGGACAGACCCAGCCGTCGGACCGAGGGTCGATCGCACTCGTGGTTGCTGCCGCCGTCGTGGCCGGCATGACGACGATGGCCCTCCTGGCCTGGGCTACATGGGTTGGCGGCTCAATCACATTGCACACGCCCTCGAGCGCACCCTCGACACCGATGAACCGGTGCTGCTTCACGAGGCCGGAATTCCCGGCGAACGACGCCTCGCGCGCGCCTTCAACGCGGCCAGCGGCGCCTTCCTCCAGGTTGAGGCCCGCGCCACGCACGATCGGCTGACCGGCATCCCCAATCGCGAGACGCTGCTCGCCGTCCTCGGCGACGAGGTCGAGCGCGCTGTCCGCCACTACAAGCCGCTCAGTGTCGCCTTCATTGACATCGACCGCTTCAAGCGGGTCAATGACACGTATGGCCACAACTCCGGTGACGCGGTTCTCGCCAGGTCGCCCGATTGGTTGCCAACGGCGTACGCGTGAACGACACCTTCGGTCGCTACGGCGGCGAGGAATTCCTGCTGATCCTGCCCGAGACGCTCCCCGACGACGGCGTTCGGCTGGCCGAAGGGCTGCGTGGCCTCGTGCAGCAGGAGGCTCTCCGCATTCCCGGCGATCAGACCGTCAGTGTCACGATCAGCGTCGGCATCGCCGGCGGTCGAGGATCAGAGCTTCAGCTCGACACGCTGGTCGAGCGGGCCGATGCGGCCATGTATGCAGCCAAGTCCCTGGGCCGCAACCGCACCTACCAGTTCCGTGACCTCGACGACGGGG
>JBBJNX010000159.1:0-5588 GCA_037721115.1 Candidatus Limnocylindria bacterium | reverse complement strand
CGGATGCCGGCCGCGGCCAGATCGACCATCTGATCCATCTGTTGCCGGGTGAAGGCGCCGTGCTCGGCGGTGCCCTGCACCTCGATCAGGCGATCGTCATCGGTCATGACCACGTTGAAGTCCACATCAGCGGTGGAGTCTTCGGAGTAGTCGAGGTCCAGATGAGGCAACCCCTTCACGATCCCGACGCTGACCGCGGCCACCTGGCCGATGAGCAGCTGAGCCATCCCGTACTTGTGCAGCGCGCGAGCGAGCGCCACGTAGGCGCCGGTGATACTGGCGGTGCGCGTTCCCCCGTCGGCCTGAATGACGTCGCAATCGAGCGTGATCGTTCGCTCGCCCAAGCGGCTCATGTCGATCACGCCACGCAACGACCGGCCGATGAGGCGCTGGATCTCGTGTGTCCGTCCGCCGATCGAGCCGCGCGCCGCTTCCCGCTGGCTCCGCTCCGTTCCCGCCCGTGGGAGCATGCTGTACTCGGCCGTCACCCAGCCGCGCCCCTTGCCACGCATCCAACCGGGAACGCGATCCTCGATGGTCGCCGCGCAGATGACTCGGGTGTCGCCAACTCGAATGAGAACCGAGCCCTCGGCGAACTTCAGGTAGTCCGGCACGATCTTGACCGGTCGGAGCTGGTTCGGCACCCGACCGTCATTTCGGTGGCCGGGTGCAATTGGCGCTTCTGTCATGTGGCTGCCGATTCTACCGGCAGCCGCCGATCACGGCAGGACTGCGTCGATGCTGCGAACCACGCCATCCGAGATGGCATTGGTGCCACCGAGCACGAAGACCTTCGCCGGGTCGAGCCGATCGAGCTCGCTCGCAACGACGCTGGGCAATCGGGTCGGATCGACGAGAAGGATCGGGCCAGGGACCAGGGCTGCGACAGGACCGCCCGCCAGCCCGTCGGGGAAATTCGATGCGGTGGCCACGAAGACGGCATTGCTGCCGGCGCTGCCGTAGCTGGCGCGGCTGACCTGAACCGCTGTCGCGTAGCGATCAGCCCCCGCCAGGCGGGTCACCGACCCTGATGTTGCGTAACGGCGCAGGCCATCAGCCACGGCGCTGCTCACGGCACTGGTGCCGCCGAGGATGACGATCCTGGATGGCTTGAGGCGGGCCAGCTCGGTGGCCGTCGCACCTGGCAGCGCGCCCTGCTTCACGAGGAGGATCGGACCACCATTGCGGCCGGCGATCGCGCCACCCGAGAGGGCATCGGGGAAGCGGGACCCCGTCGAGATGTAGGTAACCGCCACTCCCGGCGCGAAAGCGGCCTTGCTGACGGCGGCCGCCGTCCCATATCGGTCGGCACCCCACCAGCGAACGACCGTGCCGGCATACGAACCGAGGCGGCTGGCCACGGCGGAGCTGACGGCAGCGCTCCCGCCCAGGATCACGATCTTCGAAGGATTGAGACGGTCCAGCTCGCTAGCCGTCGCGCTCGGCAGCGCATCCTTTGCCGTGAGCAGGATGGGGCCATTCGCCTTGGCGGCAGCAGGAACTCCGGCAAGCGCATCGGGGAAGGAGGCACCGGTGGCGATGAAGACGGTCGAGGCGCCACCGCCGAACCGTGACCTGCTGATCGCCGCTGCGGTGGCATAACGGTCGGCGCCGGCCAGGCGCTGGATCACCGTGCTGCTGCTCGGTGCGGTGCAGAGCTTCACGAAGACCATGGCCGAGTAGATCTTGTTGCTGGCCGCAGTCTTGTGGCTGCCACCTGCCGCGTTGTAGTTGCCGACGATGATGTCGTGGTGCCCCTGCGAGGCCCACCACTGCTCGATGGTGCGAGCGGGGTCGTAGGTCGGGTACCCACGCTCCGACGCGATGATCTCGCCGTAGCCGGTGAAGCAGACTCCCAGCGCCCTGAGGCGCGAGGCCACGTACGACAGGTCATGCGACATCACGTCGCTGTTGGCCATCTGCGTTGCCCGCTCGTGGCTGACGGTATTGACCGCATTCGACATGGCCACCGGGGCCAGGCCGACCGAATCCCGCTTCACATTCGCAAGCGCGACGTATTTGTCTCCGTCGACGGCAGCTGCCGGCGCGGCAAATGCGACGACAAGCGTCAGGGCGGTGAGAATGCTGACGAGGCGACGGGCGGTGGCGAAACGGATCATGTGCGCGAGGGCTCCAGTGGGATGGGGATCAGGACATCCTGACCGTACCACCGCCCACCGCTACGGCGATGGCCCGATGGGGTGGCTGGACCCAGTGCGCAGTACCGCACGGCGCGAGCCCATTAGTCCCACAGCGCGGCGATCTCCGCCGCGATGGCGCTGGAAATCGCGCTCGTTCCACCGAGAATGGTGATCCGCGGCGGGTTGAGCCGAAGCAGCTCCGCCGCGACAGGCGCCGTCAACGAGCCCCCCGGAACGATGAGGAGCGGACCATTCGCCCGCGCCGCCACGGGCGTTCCCGAGAGCCCATCGGCGAAGGATGCGCCGGTGGCGATATAGACCGTGCGCGGAGCGTCGTTGCCCGTCGTCGCATTCGAGATCGCCAGCGAAGTCGCGTAGCGGTCGGCGCCAGCGAGCCGCGTGACGCTTCCGCTGGTGGCGTACGGACGAAGGTTCGTGGCCACCGCGGCGCTGATGGCCGAGGTTCCGCCGAGCACGACGATCCTGCCGGGCTTCAACCGGGCAAGCTCGGTGGCGGTCGCTGACGGAATGGACGTGCTTCTCACCAGCAGGATGGGTCCTCCCTGGCGGCCCGCCGCCACGCCACCGGTAAGGGCATCCGGGAACGAGGCGCCGGTGGCGAGATACGCCACCGGGACCCCCGCGGCAAAGCTCGCGGCGCTGGTGCGGGCGGCGGTGGCGTATCGATCGGAGCCGGCAATGCGGGTGACCACGCCGCTCGTCGCATAGCCACGCAGCTTGGAGACCACCGTATCGCTGATGACTGCGGACCCACCCACCACGACGATCCTTTGCGGCTTCAGCCGGGTAAGCTCGTTTGCGATCGCGGTGGGAATCGAGCTGGCCTGCGTGAGCAGGACCGGGCCGCCGCCCTTGGCCGCCACAGGCCCAGCGGCGAGCGCATCGGGAAAGTTGCTGCCGGTCGCGACGTACGCGATCGGCACCCCGGGTGCGAAGCTGGCCGAGCTCACGCGCGCGGATGTCCCGTAGCGCTCGGCGCCGGCAAGCCGCGACTGGAGCTTCAGGAATCGGTCCTCGATCACGTTCCAGAGATCGCTGACTCCGGTGTCCATGCCCAGGCTCCAGATCCCGATACCGCCCACATCGTTGCGCAGCACCATGTTGTACTTCGCCCGTAGCGACGTGGGATCGTCGTAGTAGCCCTGCCGGTAGCCACCATCACCGGCCCGATACAGGAACCACGGCACCTGGCCGAGCGAATCCCACTTCCGTCCGTAGCGCGCGGCGAGCACCTTGCCGCCATACGCGGTGCTTCCGTCCTTGCCGTAATAGACGAAGGCAACGCTGTCGACAGGAGACCGGACGGTCGAATTGAGCGATGCGGTCGTGGTGTTCCAGGCGCGCCCGTAATACGGGATGCCCCAGATGATCTTGGCCGGCGGCACGCGCGCGAGGTGGTCGCGCATCGCGTCGACGGCGGAGAAGATGTAGCTGCTGTCCATCGGCGCAACACCGCCGGCGCGGCCGGAGCTGCCGTAGCTGAAGTCGTATGCCATCACCATCAGGGCGTCGGCCGCGCCAGTGGCCGACAGGCCAACGACGTCGTAACCGGTGGACCAGGTGGCGGTACCGGCCATCGTGTCAACAGTCACGAACGACCCGACACGCGCCTTGACGAGGCCCGCCTTCATTTCCCGCACGAGGGTCGTGAACTGCGAGCGCAGGCTCGAGGGCACCGGCTCGAAGTCGATGTTCACCCCATCGGCCCGTCGGTCACCGACGATCTGCACGACATCGGCAACAAGGCGCGCACGGTTGGTCGAGCTGTTGAGCAGCGTGGACATGGCCGTGTAATCGCCATTCCAGGCCATCATCGTGATGGTCGGCACCACGCGGACACCGCGCGCGTGAGCCGCATTGATCACCTCGGTCATGGCCGATGAGGTCCAGCCCGCCCAACCCGCGGTCGGCGTCGTGGCCGCCCCGCGCGCCAGGTACCCGTTCGACTGCACGCCGATGCTGAAGTAGGCGATCGTCGAGAGCAGATCCATGCGCAGCGCCGCACGAGTGGTGGTGTCGAGCTTCCAGTACGGAAGAAATCCGAGCACCTCGCGTGTGAGCTGATTCGGCAGCGGTCCGGCCGGACCGGCGACCGACCCTTCGGTGAGAATCAGCGGCGAGGCGGCCTCCGCGACAGCGCCCGCCTGTGCGACTGAACTCTCCACCAGTGGCCCAGTGATCGATCCGTCCGCCTGGTCGGTCACCAGCCCCCCGTGCTCCTCGAGCATCTGCGACTGTACGCTTGGTACAACCTGCTCGGACGGCATCGGTGGCAGCACGGTCCCGTCGGGCAGCGACACGGCGTCACCGAGCGAGGGATCGGCGCCAAGCGCCGGCAATGGCGTCGCCAACAGCATGGCGGCGAGCATCAGGATCGAGAAGCGGCCGGGATGACGAGTCAGCATGTGGTTCCTTCTGGCGCAGGGGTTGGACGGCGCACGGAGGCGCCTGGTCGACCGCACCGCACGCTACCCCTCCGGCACCTACCGCCCAATGGTACGGATGACCCAGGCGGCGGGAGCCAAGGTCAGTCCGTGAGCAGCCACTCGATCTGCGCGACAACCGCCTCGGAGACCGCGCTCGCGCCGCCGAGGACGACCACGGTGCCCGGATTCAGTCGCCGAAGTTCGGTGGCCACGCTCGATGGCACGGAAGTTCCGGGAACCAGCAGCAGCGGCCCGGGCAGACCGCCTGCCACGGGGCCACCGCCGAGTGCGTCAGGGAACGCCACGCCGGTTGCGACGAACACGGTCGGTCCGGGCTCGAAGGTGTCGCTCGAGATCGCCACTGAGGTCGCGTAGCGATCCGCTCCGGCGAGCCGCGTCACGCTGCCGCTGGTGGCGTAGCGCGAGAGGGCGGTGGACACCGCGCTCGACACGGCCGAGGTCCCGCCGAGGACCACGATCCGGCCGGGCTTCAGCCGGAACAGCTCGGCGGCAGTCTCGGATGGGATACCTGTGCCGCTGACGAGCAGCATCGGTCCGCCGCCTGCCCCGGCCGCCGCGTTACCGGAGAGCGCGTCGGGAAACCTCTCGCCGGTGGCGATGTAGGCGACCGGAACGCCGGGCTCAAGAAAGGCGTCGGCACTGACGCGCGCCGCCGTGGCATAGCGATTGGCCCCCGCGACCCGCTGGACGGTCCCGCTTGCGGCGTACTCGCGAAGGCCATCCGCGACTCCGTGCTCGCGCTGCGCCGGGCCAAGGGCATGGTCATCGATCCCGACGATCCCGACTCGGTCTCCGCCGGCTCCTTCTTCACCAACCCCCTGCTCTCGGGCGACGAATTCGCTCGCCTCGAGAGCCTCGCGCAGGAGAAGCTCGGCGCCGAGGCACGACCGCCGCGCTTCCCCCAGCCCGACGGCCGGGTCAAGACCTCGGCCGCCTGGCTGATCGAGCGGTCCGGCTTCGCCCGCAGCCACGGCGATCC
>JBBJNX010000158.1:0-5620 GCA_037721115.1 Candidatus Limnocylindria bacterium | reverse complement strand
AGACGCGTCAGCGCCGCATCGGCAAGTCGGTCGACATGCTGCGCGAGGGCCGCGCCCGCTGAGGCGTCCGCCCAGCATGAATTCAGCACGTGCCTATAGTGGCGCTGTGCCGCCCCGGTCCAAGCGCGTTCTCCTTGCCGTCGCCGTCGCAATGCTCCTGCTTGCGGTGGTCGCGATCGGATGGCGAACGCAGTCCGGTGCCGCGCTGCGATACGTCGCCATAGGCGCATCAGACACGGTCGGCGCGGGTGTGCAGAATCCGCTCGAGGACGGTTGGGTGGCGGTCCTCCACGACGCCATGCCCGACGGAACCCAGTTGCTGAATCTCGGCGTGAACGGGATGCGCCTCGACGAGGCGCTCGAGCAATCTGTGCCGGTCGCGCTCGACGCGCAGCCCGATATCGTGACGGTCTGGCTCGCGGCGAACGACCTTAACGGGGGCGTTGCGCTGGCCGATTACCGACGCGATCTCGATCGCCTGTTGGACCGCCTGCTGGCCAGCGGCGCCGAATGGATCCTGGTCGGCAACCTTCCGGATCTGGGGGCACTCCAGGTGTTCGGCGGGCGCACCGGCACTCCCGATGAAGTCCGTGCCGAGTTGGCGCGGTGGAACGCGGTCATCGCGGCCGAGGTCGCGGACCACGGTGCCGCGCTCGTCGACCTGTATGCCGTCTCGGCAGCCTATGCGGATCATCCGGAGTACGTCAGTGCCGATGGCGGCCATCCGAGTGCTGCCGGATACGTCCGCCTTGCCGAGATATTCGCAGCCGCGCTGCGCGACGCCGGCGGGCCGGTCAGTCAGGCCATTGACTGAGATGTCCCGCGGCCCGCGGCCGATGATCGAGGCCACGGGTTTGCAACGACGATATCGGCTCGGCGAGAGCGAGGTCTCCGCGCTCTCAGGCCTCGACTTTTCGGCGACACGCGGCGAGATGGTCGCGCTCATGGGACCCAGCGGGTGTGGCAAGACGACGCTGCTGAATTGCCTGGCCGGGCTCGACACACCGGACGCAGGTACCGTCCGCATCGATGGGACCCTGCTGAGCGCCATGAGCGACCGCGAGCGGACCGACTATCGCGCCCGGCACATGGGATTCATCTTCCAGGCCTTCAACCTGCTGCCGGTCCTGAACGCCCAGGAGAACGTCGAGCTGCCGTTGCTCATCAGCGGCGTCCCCTCCGCTGAGGCTCGTCGCCGCGCCCTGGTCGCGCTCGAGCGCATGGGCCTGGCAGACCGCGCCGGGCACGCGCCCTCTCAGCTCAGCGGCGGCCAGCAGCAGCGCGTTGCGGTGGCTCGCGCCCTCGCAACCGAGCCGACCATCATCTGGGCCGATGAGCCGACCGGCAACCTCGACTCGAGCGCCGCGGGTGACGTGCTCGACCTCCTCGGCTCGCTGCATGCCGACGGCGCGCATACCATCGTCATCGTCACGCACGACCGGTCCGTTGCCGATCGGGCGGATCGTATCGTCCACCTGCGCGACGGCCGCATCGAGGCCGAGGAGCGGGGCAACGGCGTCGCTGCCCGCCGGGCTCGGATGGGCCCGGGCGGCTGATGGACGCGGTCTTCGGCATCTCCACGACCATCCTCGCCGCGGTCCTGGCAGCGGCCATCGCGGTCGCCACCGTGGTCATCGTGGCCCTGGCGATTCGGCGTCCGGTGCTCGTCAAGCTGGGCGTGCGCCACATCCCGCGCCGGCGCGGCCGATCGGTGCTGATCGTGATCGGCCTCGCGCTCAGCACGACGATCGTCGCCACCTCGTTCGTCACCGGCGACGCGATCGCCTCCACCGTGCGTGGCCTGGTCGCCAGCTCGCTGGGCCGGGTCGACGAGATCGTGGTGTCCTACGAGGGCGGAACGCGCCGCTTTGGTTGGTCGGATCTGCAGAACTTCGGCGCCGGACAGGTCCCCACCCTCACGGGACGGGATTTCACCCAGGGGGAGGTCCAGCGCGTCACGGGCCTGCTCGGCGATCACCCCGGAGTGGCTGGCATCGCCGGCGCTCTCGCGCGCCAGTACCCGGTGAGCGATGTCACGCGGAAGACCTCGTCGGCCGCGATCACCGTCCTTGGCCTTCCGGACGACCTGTCCGACGCGTTCGGCAGCATCGTGACGCTCGACGGCGACGCCGTGTCGATCGGCGCTCTCGAGCCGGCGCAGGTCTATCTCAACCAGCCGGCCGCAGCGCTGCTCAGCGCGGAAACGGGGGATGAGCTGGCCATCGCCGAGCGCGAGACGCCGGTCTCGGCCGTCGTTCGGGCCATCGTCGCCAGCGGCGACGTGGGCGGCACGCAGCCGACACTCATCGCCGAGCTCGGCTGGCTCCAGGAGGCTGACCGGGTCCCCGGCATGATCAACGAGATTCTCATCGTCAACCACGGCGGCGCCGATAGCCTGCAATGGAGCGCGCCGGTCGCCCTGCGCCTCCGCGCTCAGCTGATCGACGACGAGGTGGCCTCCGAGCTTCATCGGCGGCTGAGGATGCCGCTGACGCGCGAGGGTCTGCGCGAGAGCATCGACCGGCAGCCGGAGTTGCTGCGCCCACTCGTCGAGCGGCTCGTCGTGCAGCTGGACGCGCCGAGCGCCACCGACGAGTTCAAGGCGCTCATCGGCGATCCGCGCCTGCTCAGTGGGCTGCGCCCGGCCCTGCGTCAGCTCTCGTCCGCCACGGGCCAGGACTTCCGGGGTGTGCTTCAGCGGCTCGACGGGCTGAGCGTCGTCGAGCTCAAGCAGCTGGGCGTCGACCTTGCCAACCAGCTGGCATCGGTCTTCACGTCGATCTTCCTGGTGCTCGGGCTCTTCTCGATCGCCACGGGGATCATGCTGGTCTTCCTGATCTTTTCGCTGCTCGCGGCCGATCGGCGTCCCGAGCTCGGCCTGGCGCGCGCGCTCGGGACGCAGCGTGGCCAGGTGATCCAGCTGCTGCTCGTCGAGGGTGCGCTCTACGACGTGGTCGCATCGTTCGTGGGAGCGGCCGCCGGGATTGGCGCTGCCCTGCTGAGCCTGCGGGTGATCGAGGGCTACCTGCGCACGTACAGCTTCCAGATCACCTCGCAGATCGAGCCGCGCTCGTTGATCATCGCCTTCTGTAGCGGGCTGCTGCTGACCCTCCTCACCGTGGTCGTCGCCGCCTGGCGTATCGCCCGGCTCAACGTCGTCGCCGCCGCACGCGACCTCCCCACTTCCGATCGCGAGCCGCGGCCGCTGCGTGATGCGGTGCGCGGGCGCCACCTCGGGGCGCTGGTGCTGGCAGCGCTCACCGCTGGTCCGGGGCTGCTGGCGATGGGCATCGCGCTCGTCCTGTTCGGGGCGTCGGATCGGTCCGGCGTCATGGTCGGCGGCATCGGGTTGTCGGCCATCCTGGTCGGGGTGGCCCTGTTGCTGCGTTGGCCGCTCATCGTCGCCGGTCTCAGCCCACGTGTGGCGGCGCGAACCTGCACCGGCGTCGCCGGCCTGGGGCTGATCGCCTTCTGGGCACAGCCTCTTTCCGATGGTCCGCTGTGGCAGGCGGTCGGCCTGGTGGGCAGCCTCGAGTACCTGGCGCTCGGCGGCCTGTTCATGGTCATCGGTGGCGTCTGGGCTGCCGGCTCGGGCCTCGAGCTGTTGCCGGTCGTCGCTCGCGCGTTCGGCGGGGGCTCCGCGCGCCTTCCCGGCGCGGCCATCGCGACGCTTGCGACGGCCTATTTCGCCCGCCACCGATGGCGCTCGAGCCTCGCCATCCTCATGTTCTCCCTGGTCATCTTCACCGTGACGGTGGCGTCCGTCCTGCTCGCGGGCACTCGTTACGCGTACACCGATGCGGGCGTTCAGACCGCCGGTTTCGACATCGGCATTGAGCTCGATCCCGGGCGCCTTCCGGAACTTCCCGGCCGCCTGGGCGATGCAGAGGGCGTCGCGCCGGAGAGCTTCAGCGCCGTCGGAGGGCAGGTGGCAGTGCCGGTTGAAGCGATCCAGATCGACGCGGAGTCCGGACGCTGGCAATCGACGCTGCTCCAGGTCGTCGATGACGGGTGGCTGTCCGGGATCGGCGCGCCATTGACGCATCGGGCGCCGGGTTTCGCCAGCGATGCCGAGGCCTGGGCCGCCCTTCGCGATCAGCCCGGCATGGCGGTGATCCACGGCAGCGCGGTCCCACTCGCGGCGTCGCCGACTTCCGCGGTCGACCTGTTTGGAGCCGCACCGTTCCGGATCGACGGCGCGGTGCGCGAGGACGACGCCTTTCCTGCCACCGTGGTCTGGGCGCGCTATCCGCGGGGTGGGCCTCCGCTCCGGCTCACCGTCATCGGGGTGGTGGACGCGCGCAGCACCCTGGGGGACGGCATCTATCTGACCGGCGCGGCTCTCGAGGGAGCCGGCTGGGTCCCGCCGCCGCCGGATCGCTACTACTTCACGACGAGCACGGACGTGACCCCTCGCTCGGCCGCACTCGGGCTGAGCGGCGCGTTCGGTGCCGACGGCGCGACGGTCACCATCCTGGACGAGCAGTTGCGGGCCACGCAGGGCATCCGCCTGATCCTCAACCAACTGCTCACCGGGTTCATGGCGCTGGGCCTGGTGAGCGGCATCGTGGCCCTCGGCGTCATCGCCTCGCGGACCGTAGTCGAACGGCGCCAGCAGATAGGGGTGCTTCGCGCCGTGGGCCTGCGCACGGGGCCGATGGCGTTGACCTTCCTGCTCGAGTCATCGCTCGTCGCGTGGCTGGGCATGGCCATCGGTACGATCACGGGAATTCTCCTGGCGCGCAATGTGATCGGCCTGCTGGCGGGAGACAACCCCGAGATCGCGTTCGGGATCCCGTGGCTTCAGATGGGGCTGATTGCCGCCGCGGCGTACGCAGCCACGCTCCTGATCACGGTCATCCCCGCGCTCCAGGCGGGCCGGGTCGACCCTGCGGAGGCACTCCGCTCCGAGTGAGCGAGCAGACGATCCTTCCGGTCTCAGGTCCGTGTATGCGCGGGGTGGGTGTATCGGTGCGTCAGTGGCCGGTTATGCAGGCGGAGGGTCGTGCAGCCAGGCAGACGGCTTCCTGCTTGGCCGATGCGCCCACGCAGTGAGTATTCAGCCAATCAATGGCCGATACGCCCATCGGCTGGATAAGACAAGCCGTGTGGGTCGGCGGCGTGATGGACGTCAGGGCTCGATGGAGATCTCGACCGGAGCGGTCAGGGAAACTGATTCACCCGCCCCGCAGTCGTCACCGCCGACGGAGAATCCAGCCCCGGCGCTGATCTGCCAGAGGCCGGCGGGGAGGCGGAGCAGCGGATCAGCGAAGTAGGCTTCATAGAAGTCGGCGAGCGGATCGTCTGCGCTGAAGCCGCCTGACTTCCCGGCCTCCACCCGCATCGGCTCATTCGCTGTGAGCTCGTAGGCGACACAGTCGGTTGTGGAGGCACCGCCAGGGTCGATCGGACCATCGAGCTGGCGGGCGCCGATGCCGAGGATGCCCGTGCCGGACCCCCACAGCGTCACCGACGGTGCGCTGCCGAGGTAGGTGAGCGTTGCATTCGCCTGGATCGGCTGGCCCGCTCGATAGCGATCCTGCTCCACGACGAGATCGAGGCGGAAGTCGCCCGTCGTGTCGCGCATGCTGATGGACGGGGCCTCGATGGGCGGGTTCTC
>JBBJNX010000157.1:0-5640 GCA_037721115.1 Candidatus Limnocylindria bacterium | reverse complement strand
CAACGAGACCGTCGCCACCAGCAGCAGCACGAGCGCAACGGCGCGAAATCCGCGTGCCACGAGCAGGTAGATCACGCCGCCGACGCCCAGGATGATCACAAACCCGGTGCCGAGCACCGCGGCGGCCAGTGAGACGAGGGCGACGCATAGCAGCCAACGATCCGTGATGGCATACGAGCCGATGCGATGCACGGCGCGCACGATGAGCGCCAGCACTGCGGCCTGGGTCCCGGCGAACATGGCCAGGAAGAGCGGCGAGTCCAGGCCGATGCTGACATAGACCCATGAGAGCAGCAGCATCAGCACGAGGCCAGGGAGCATGAAGCCCAGGCCTGCCAGGAAGCCGCCGATGCGCCCCCTGGCCAGGTAGCCGAAGTAGACGCACAGCTCGTGGGCCTCCGGTCCTGGCAGCGCCTGGTAGACGGCCAGCGTCCGGTTGAAACGCTCCGATGAGATCCAGTGCTCCCGATCGACCAGCTCGCGGCGCAGCATCGCGATCTGTGCCACCGGACCGCCCCACGCCAGCAGCCCGAACCGCAGGAAGCGCCGAAAGACGGCGCTGCGCGTCTGGTTCGGGATGGCGGACATGAGGGTCGGCGGTCCCTTGATCGTCACGCCGGCGAGTATCGCCGATGCGGTCAGGCGATGAGGGTTTGCCCGGTTGGCAACGAGCGCCGGGGCTTACCCGAGCAAGACGATCGGGAGCGGACCGCTCGCGCGCGAACTTCTCATCGGCGCGCTGCCAGCTGCGGTGCACGCCAGACGAACGTCAGGAGCAGGATCGCGCCGAAGACGACGATGAGCCACCAACCCTCCAGCGCCGCCGGGTCCCCCACGGCGACGCCCGCGAGGCGCGGGACGCGCTACCGGCTGGAGCCGCCCAAGACGGCGAAGGGCCGGCGGACGATCCCTCTCCCGGACGTCCTCGTCGCCACGGCGCTGCGTGAGCATCGAGTCCGGCAGGTCGCAGAACGGCTGGCAGCCGGAGCGGCGTGGCAGGACTGGGACCTCGTGTTCTGCACGACCATCGGGACCCGCTCGACGCCCGGAACGTCTCCCGTGCCTTCGCGGACCTGCTCCAGCGGGCGGGCCCTGCCCAAGATCAGGTTCCACGACCTGCGGCACAGCGCTGCGACGTTCATTGTCGTTCAGGGCGTCGATCCGCGGACCATCATGGAGACGCTGGAGCACTCGCAGATCGCGATAACTATGAATACCTACACCCGCGTCCTACCTGTCATGCAGCGAGACGCGGCTGACCGCATGGACGCGGTGCTCTCCGTTGGCGCGGTGCCCGGCTCGTGACCCCCGAGCAAAGGCGTCGGTTCCTCAATGGCATGGCGTCCGGCCTGTTGCCCAGTGCCATGTGCGGCAAGCCGATAGAGTCACCCCGGCACTGGGAAGGGAACGGAGCATGAGGTACTGGAAGCGGTGGGTCACGCCGCTGCCGCTGCGGATCGGCGCGGTGTTCCGGCAGACCGATGAGGGCGCGTGGCAGCGCTGGAATCGCGACGGCTGGCTGACGGTCCAGGGCGACTCTCTAGCGGCGCTGGCCGAAGGCGACACCATGGTCGACGAGATCACGGCGGCAGAGGCGGCGGACCTCACTCGGTCCGAATAGTCGCGAATCCCCGGCGGCGCGGTGGGATGCGGTGCGACGGCGAGCAGAGGAGTTGACACGCTGAGTCCGGGCCGCCGTGGCTGTCACGTGGCTGGCAAACCGAACAAACCATCGCCCCTCGGATGACTCCGGGGGTCGATTTCGTGCTCAGAATGCTGGGGTGGCCTACGGGAATCGAACCCGTAACCGTCGGATCCACAATCCGATGCTCTGCCGATTGAGCTAAGGCCACCACGAATCCGTCCGTGATCGCCGGGACGGGTGCGTATGGTCGCCGATGCACCCGTCGTGGTCAACCGGAGCGGCGCCCGCTCACCACTCGCAGGACGAGGATCACGAGTACGGAGCCCAGCGTTGCGATGACGAGCGCGCCGAGCCAGCCGGACGCCTCGTTCTGATCGAGCACGTTGACCCACAGGAAGCCGCCGAGCAGGCCACCGATGATGCCGATCGCTATCGTGCCCAGACAGCCGTAGCGCTGGCGGCCCGGGACGAACGCTCCGGCGATGGCGCCTGCCAGCAGGCCGATGATGGTCCACCCGAAGATGCCGAGATCAGGCATGGCTCCTCCTCACTATCCGGTCATGAGTTCGCGCGTCGTGTGCCTCCGGGACCGAGCCGTTCGAACGCGATGAAATGAGGCAGATCCGCACGAGCATGGGTAGAGGCGCGATTCCCCCGCTTTGCCGAGGACTGGTGCGCACGAGCGAGGCGCGGAGGCGGCCGTCGTGCGGCGGGCGCCTCGCTGGTTCGCGGGAATCGCGCAGGGCCCAGCGGTCATGCCAGATCGCCGCGATGTACCGAGAGCGGACAGCGCTCTAGTCCGCGAGCGGTCCGGTCATGTCGAGCACCACCGAGCCGGACACGACCTCCACGCCAATCCGCTCGAGCGGCGCATCGGCCGGGTCGATGGGGATCCCGTCAAAGGTCCACGCGCGCCCATTGCAATCAGTGAGCCGATCGGTGCCGATCTCGAGCGGGCAATCATCCCGGCCCGGGGTGGAGGCGTTCACCGCGCTGATGCCGCCGGCGATCGAGGAAGCGACCACCACCGAGACCTGGACGCGACCGTCCCCGGCGTCGCGCTCGCCGGACCAGCCGTGCGATCGGGTGAGGATGACATCGCGCCGGATCGGGCCCGCGGAAGTTTCGGTGGCCGTGGCGATCGTGACTACTGAATCGTCACGCGGTGGCGCGACGCTGAAGATAGCCGGGCGCACGATGAGGGCCAGGGCGACGACAGCCAGCGCGATGAGGAGGAAGCCGACCACGGCGCGCCGAATCGGGACTGGCTCATCCATCGGCATCGGGCGGCAGGAGCTCGACCAGTGTCGAGCCGGTGCAGTTGTAGAAGAGCGTGCCGTTGCGACGCGCACAGCGGTCGTCCATCCCCCGCCGCACGAGCGCGGTATGACCGTGCAGCCAGAGTGGCGGCTCGAGCCGATCGGCCAGCCACCGGAATGCAACAAAGCCACGATGAGGAAGGTCGTCGTCGTCGTTCAGGTCGCGAGGCGGCGCATGGGTCACGAGGAGCACCGGACCAGCTCGCCGCGCTGCCCTCCACGAGCCGATCACCTTGCTCCACATGCCCACAGCTGAGACCTGCATGCCGCGATCGTTGTAGACCGGCGACCCCGAGAAGCCCACCAGCCGCAGACCGAGCTCCTCGACGACCCGGCCGTCGCGCATCGGCTCGGGCAGCAGCGCCCGACGCGTGTCGCTCCACGCCGCACCAACATCGTGGTTGCCGCGGATGTATCGAAGGGGAGCATGGAACGCATCGGCGACGAATGAGAGGTAGTCGGGCTCGAGATCCCCGGCACCGACGATCAGGTCGACCGGCCCGATTCGTTGACGCGTGATTGTCGAATCCAGCGACGGATCAGCTTCGTCCGATACGGCCAGGAGCCGGAGCGGCCGGCCGACGCGGCCGACGAACGGAAGCGGATCGGGCCAGCGCACAGTGAGACGATCCGTCATCGGTGCTCGCCGCGGTCGCCCGCAAGGTCGCGGCGCGAGACCTCGTCGGTCGCGCCGCGCTGCACGACCATTCTGGACTGGCGGCCACGGCCCGCCTGTCGGACCTCATCGGCCCCGATCAGCGAGCTGGCATCGAGCGTCGCCTGGCCGGGTCGCGTGAAGCCGGGAATCAACAGCTGGATGACGTCGGCATCGACCTCGACCCCATCCGCCTGCAACGCCGCCGCAATTCGGTTGTGGCCATCCACCACGTAGTAGTCATCAGCAACCTGCACCAGCTCGACCGCCGGCAGTATGGCGAGTTGATCCATGGCGCGCGTGATGCGCTGCCAGCGGCCGCGCCAGTTCTGGCCGCGCAGACGAGGCAGCGGCAGGAAATCGGCGGTGTTCTGCGACGGATGGCGCGTGGTCCCCACGACCCGGTCCAACGGGACGCTGCGCAACCCTACGCGGCGCCGCGGCGCGGTGCTGGCAGCGGGGTGATCGTCGAACAACGACGACAACGTTTCCCGCTCGACACGGCGCCTGCGGCCTGCATCGCGACGCAGTCGACGCAGGCCGTCACGGCCCCGGGCAACGATGGCCGCGAAGACGACCAGCGCGGTGAGACGCCTCGCCTCGCGGCGAATGAAATTCAGGATCTGATGCATGATGCAATTCACTGAGGGCGATATGGGTTGCGCTGGGTACTATGATGCCCTCCCGAGCATGGGCCATCAGGCCGCCTACGGCCTGCCGTTGATTGACAGGAGTGAGTTCTTCGATGGCGACCGTCACGTTCGATCACATGTACAAGAAGTACGGCGATGACGTCATCGCCGTCAATGACCTGAACCTGGAGGTCAAGGACGGCGAGTTCCTCGTCCTTGTCGGGCCATCAGGCTGCGGAAAGACGACCGCCCTGCGCTGCGTGGCTGGCCTCGAGGACATCAGCGACGGAAAGCTCCTGATCGGCGATCGGGTGGTCAACAACGTGGCTCCCAAGGACCGCGACATCGCCATGGTCTTCCAGAGCTACGCGCTCTACCCGCACATGACGGTCTTCGACAATCTCGCCTTCGGACTGAAGCTGCGCAAGATGAAGAAGGCCGAAATCGACAAGCGGGTCAAGGAGGCCGCAGGCATCCTGGGCCTCGAGCGTTTCCTGGACCGCAAGCCGAAGGCACTCTCCGGTGGGCAGCGCCAGCGCGTCGCGCTCGGCCGCGCCATCGTGCGCGAGCCGTCGGTCTTCCTCATGGATGAGCCGCTCAGCAACCTCGACGCCAAGCTGCGCGTTCAGACGCGGGCCGAGATCGCCCGCCTGCATCAGCGCCTCGGCACGACCACGGTCTACGTCACTCACGACCAGGTCGAGGCGATGACGATGGGCGACCGCATCTGCGTCATGAAGGACGGCCTCCTCCAGCAGGTGGGCTCGCCGCAGGAGCTGTACGACCACCCGGTGAACATCTTCGTCGCCGGGTTCATCGGCTCACCCTCCATGAACTTCGCCACGACGCAGACCGAGGGCAAGGACCTCATGTTCGGCGGAGCCAAGCTGGAGCTCACCGGAGCCCAGGCTCGCGCCGCGGAGTCACGTCCGGACGGCGCGCAGGTCCTCATCGGCTTCCGGCCCGAGCACATCGAGCTTGCGAACGGGCAGGACGGAAGCGCCGTGCGTTTCCCGGCCAAGGTGGACGTGGTCGAGTATCTTGGCAACGAAGAGCTCATCCACGCGCAGGCCGAGGGCAGCGAGATCGTCGCCCTCCTTCCCTCCGACCGGAACGTCGTCGTAGGAGACAACGTGGACCTGGCGGTCCCCATGGATAAGCTCCATATCTTCGATCCCGAGTCGGAGAAGACGCTCGTCGGCTAGGCGAGCGTGGATCGAACCCGATCGATGCGACAGCAGTAGAGAAGGCAGGCGTTCCCACAACACCAAGGATTCGTGGCAGCGCCCACGCAACATCAACATCAGGTGGAGGAATCGGATGTCCAAGTTTCGACTGGTAGCACCATTCATGATCGTCATGCTGGTGCTGACCGCGTGCCCAGCGGGC
>JBBJNX010000003.1:0-19780 GCA_037721115.1 Candidatus Limnocylindria bacterium | reverse complement strand
CGGCGGGTGATGCCGACGCATCCGCCGCTGAGATCCTCGATCGGCTGAAACGTCTCCCCGGCTGCGCCGAGATGCGATAGCGGCCTCGAACGTGCAATCGCCTGCGAGCGACCAACCCAGATGGAGGGACTCACCGATGGACGACCAACAGGCAGTCGAGCGATATCGCTACATGCTGCGGACGGCGCCGCCGGACGATGTCGAGCGCGCCCACGCGGAGGCATTCGAGAAGCTGAACCCGGAGCAGCGACGAACGGTGCTCAGCGAGCTCTCTCGGCAGGTCCCGGCCTCGGAGGTCGGAGACGACGATCCGAAGTCGCTCGCACGGATGGCGACCCGGGCGGAGATGCGCGAGCCCGGGACCATGGAGCGAACGTTCGGAAATGTTCAGGGTCCGGGGATGGGTGGGATGTTCCTGTCCACGCTGGCGGGAGTCTTCGTCGGCAGCGCAGTCGCTGATGCGTTCTTCTCCGACGAATCGTCAGCGGAAGGGACCGATACAGACGCTGGCGGCGAGCAGGGCAGCGACGACGCGGGCGGTGGCGATTCGGGCGGGGATGTGGGTGGCGGCGACTTCGGGGGCGACTTCGGAGGCGGCGACTTCGGAGGCGGCGGCGACCTCGGTGGCTTCTAGCGGGCCATGGGAATCGAGTCGTCCTTGGCGGGTGAGGCAAGGCTGAGGAGTCGGCGTGCTGCCTCCAGAAGTGTTTCGTCGCGCTTTGGAAACGCGAATCGCACCTTCGTTCGCCCGAGCTCCGGTCGGGAGTAGAACGAGGAACCCGGGACCGATGCCACTCCGGGGTCAACCGCCAGGCGACGCGCGAAGGTCACGTCGTTCTCATCGGTGATGCCGCTGATGTCGGCCATCACGTAGTACGCCCCGTCGGGGATCGAAGGGCGCAGGCCGGCGGCTTCGAGCGCGGGGACCAGCAGGTCGCGACGCTGTCGGTAGTCGGCGGCAAGGGTGGTGTAGTAGGCATCGGGCAGCATGAGCGCCACGGCACCCGCGGCCTGGAGCGGAGCGGCCGCTCCCACGGTCAGGAAGTCATGCACCTTCCGAATCGCCGATGTCAACGGCGCTGGCGCGAACACCCACCCCACCCGCCAACCGGTGACCGAATACGTCTTGGACAGCGAGTTGATTGCCACCGTGCGCTCCGCCATGCCGGGCAGCGTCGCCATCGGAATGTGCTCGCCGGCGTAGACCATGTGCTCGTAGATGTCATCGGTCAGGACCAGCGCGTCGTGCTCCTGCGCCAGCCCGGCGATCAGCTCCATCTCCGTGCGCGAGAACACCTTTCCGGTCGGATTGTGCGGGCTGTTGACGATGATGGCGCGGGTGCGGGGCCCGAAGGCAGCGCGCAGCTCATCGCCCTCGATATGCCAGTCCGGCTCGTGCAGCCTGACATAGCGGGGGATGGCGCCTGAGAGGATCGCATCGGGCCCGTAGTTCTCATAAAAGGGCTCGAAGACGATCACCTCCTCGCCCGGATCGATGAGCGCCAGCATGGCGGCGATCATCCCCTCGGTCGCGCCGCAGGTGACGGTGATGTCCGTCTCCGGATCAACGGTCCACGACGGATGGAAACGGCTCGTCTTGGCCGCAATCGCCTCGCGAAAGTCCCGGGCGCCCCAGGTGATCGCGTACTGGTTGATGTCCCGATCGATCGCCGCCCTGGCCGCCTCCTTGAGTTCTGGAGGACACGAGAAGTCCGGGAAGCCCTGGGCGAGATTCACCGCCTGGTGGAGGCTGGCATGACGCGTCATCTCGCGGATCACCGATTCGGTGAAGCTGGCGGTGCGCTGGGAGACGCGGGTGGTGGAATGACTCGGGTCTGACATCGGGACATTGTGCTCGCTCAGCGATCGGTCCGCCGCGGCGGGCACGAAGCGGCCGGCATCGCTGCCAGCTACCCTCGGCGGATGAAGGTGACCCTGCCCGGCACTGCCGAGCCGCACTACGAGCCGCCCGATGCGTCGTTGCGTCGGGCGGCGGATGCATGGGTGGCCCGAATTGACCCCGCTCACCTTCATCAGCTCGTCACCTCCCTGCCCGGGCCCCGCAATCGCATCAACGCGCTCCCCGCCATGGAACGGACCGATGCGCTCCTCGCCGATGCCTGGCGCGCTTCGGGCTGGCAGGTGGGCCGGCAGCACCTTCGCCTCCGAAATATCAAGGCGCGCCTGGGTCACGCCGCGCACACGTATCCACGCCTGGATGGCATGAACCTGGTCGCGATCGGCGAAGGCCAAACGGAGGAGGCGATCGTGATCGTCGCGCACCACGACACGGTGCGTGGGGCACCTGGGGCCGATGACAATGGTGCCGGTCTCGCGGCCCTGCTCGAGCTCGCCATGCAGCTGGCGGGACGTCGATTTCGGCGAACAGTGATCCTGGCCGCACCCGACTTCGAGGAGATCGGCCTCATCGGCTCCCGCTATCTTGTCCGCTGGCTCCGATCACGATATCGGGTGCGCGGGGCGATCGTCTTCGACCCGATCGGCTTCATGGACCCTCGTCCGGGGACCCAATCCGTCCCGCCCGGCATCGATCTGCTCTACCCCGGGCAGGCCGCTCGCCTCGAAGCTCGCGAGAACGCCGGCGACACGGTGCTCGCGATCTATCGCCGCTCGTCCCTGCCGCTGGTTCGCGAATGGGCGCGTTGCCTGTCGGCGACCATCGGTCCAGAGCGTGTCCTCCTGTTGCGCGATCCGCTCGATCTCCCGCTCATCGGTCCGGCACTGCTCGCGGTTCCGGCGGCTCGGCATTTCTCGCGCAGTGACCACGTCAACTTCTGGCGAGCCGGCCTGCCGGCGATCCAGGTCTCGAACAGCGCCAACTTCCGGAACCCGAACTACCATCGGCCGACCGATACGCCCGACACGCTCGATTACGAGACGCTGGCGCGCATCACGGCCGCGACTGCGCTGGTGGTGGAGCACCTCGCCGACGGCCTCGGACGTATGGCGTAGGCGGAGCGCCGCAATCGGACGATGTGCGCGCCTGACCGCGGGACCGACGATGGGCGAAATTCGAATTGCAGGAGATCTACCCATGCGTGCAGCCGCCATCTTTTCCGCTTCCGTGGTGTCGATCGGGTCGTACCTGGCGATCGCGTCGATGGTCAACTCCCGCTACCACTGGGCATGAGGCCCCAACCTGAACGGTCCGTTTACACTCCGGACATGCTTTGCACGGTCGAGATCACGCGGTACATCACGCGGTCAGCGAGCGGTGGCAGCGCGTGAACCGGACTGGGTGGCTGTGGCTGGTCGCCGGTGCGGGCGTGGCGATCTTCGCTCTCTCGTTCGTGCAGGGCTGGATGGTCCAGGAGCGCGAGGTGCGTGGGGAAGGATACCGCTTCGTCCAGATCTTCTTGAGCGCTTGGCGCGGAGCCGCGATTCCGGTGACAGCGGCGGCCGCCGTCGGCGCCCTGCTGGCGGCACTGCTCGCCGTGGCCGGTGTGCTCGGACGGCGCTCAATCTCGACGTGGATGCTTCTCTCCTCCGTCCTCGCCGTGGGGCTGATCGGCGCATCGGCATGGCCGGTGGATCAGTCGGGTCACGCCTCATCGGTCAGCCTGAGTCCCTGGTGGGTGTTGCCGATGGCGTTCGGGCTCGGTGGGGCCATGGTGATCGGGAGCGTGGCGGTCGCCAAGCCCTCCCGTCGCGTGGTTGCCGGAGCGCTCGTCCTGGCGGTCATTGCGGTCGTGGGTGGAGCGGGCGGCCGATGGTGGGGACTTCAGCTGGCGGAGGGGACGGGCCGGCACTGGGAGGTTGGGTGGTACGAGCGGACAGCTACCGAAGGTGAGGCGACCGAAACGATGATGCTCACGGGAGAAACCTACGTGATCGGCGAACGATGGTCAGGCGCCTTCGAGAGCTCGGGCTGGACGGTGGTCCTGGATGACGACCCGGCGTGTCCCTCCGCACGCGGCACCTATCACGCGCACGGCGTTGACGAGGAGGACCTGCGCTTCGTGATGGTGGTCGATCCCTGCATGGATGGCGCTCGGGCAGCGGACCTACAGGCCGGGACCTGGGAACGGACACCCTAGGTTTTACGGTAGCGCTCTTCGAAGACCGTTTCTGACCGGGGCAGTCGAGCCTGGCCACGCGTGGTTTTCGGCTCTCGAGCGGCTTCGGTGGGATGACCGACCGCGATGATGGTGCGCACGAACCGGTCTTCGGGCAGACCGAGCAGGTCGGCCACAAGGGCCCGCGCCTCGGATCGGACCCATGCGATGCCGGCGCCAAGGTCCAGGAGGGACGCGGCGATGAGCATGCGTTCGGCAGCGCGTCCCTCATCGAAAGCATGGGAGATGGCGCTCCCCTTCTCCTCGATGACCGCAATGGCCACCGCCGCCGTCGCGGTTTCGAGCGCCCGGGTCTGCGGCTGCCCGGCCTCGGCAACGCGCCGTAAGGTCTTCACGTCCCGGATGATTACGAAGCGCCACGGCTGGTTGTTGCGGCTCGATCCGGACCACCGGGCGGCATCGGTGATGGCGTCGAGCGCATCTGGGTCCGGCGGCTCATCGGTGAACTCCCGCACCTGGCGGACACGGAGCAGCGGGCGCACGCGGTGCGCGGGGGAACCGGATTCGCTGGACATGCCGCAAAGACTATCGCTGAAGGCGATGGTCCGTCTTCTCGAATGGCCGACGCCAAGGTAGACTCGGCTGGCTGCCCGCACCGCCCACGGAGTACCGACGTGAACCGAACGAACCGAATTGCCCTCCTGGCCGCCGCTGTCCTGCTCCTCGTCGCTGCCGGCAGCGTCATGGCCAGCCGCCCGCCGGTTGGTCGCCACATCGCCGCGCCGCCGGTCTCCAGCCACGAGCCGCATGAGGCCGATGAAGCTGAGGAGGCTGATGACGCTGAGGAGGCTGATGACGCTGAGCAGCCGAGCGCCGAGGCGCTTGCGCACGCCGGCGAACGCCTGGCCGCCAATGACATCCCGTTCGATGAGGCTGTGCTCGGCGATCTCTCCTCCCGATACGGCCTGGGTGGCGCTGTACGGACGCTCGCCTGGGCGAACGAGGCCACCGTTGACGTCGAGGAGATCGCCCACATGCGCGATGGCACGGACACGGAGCCTGGGATGGGTTGGGGTCAGATCGCTCGTGCGCTCGACGTCCATCCCGGCCTCGGCTCGATCATGGGCAATGGTCACGGCCGCGAAAATGGCCACGGCCGTGAAAACGCGCCGGGGCAGCTGAAGGAGAAGCAGCCGGAAGGGTAGGCCTGCCCTCAGGTCGCCTCCGGGTCGGTTGGCTCAGGAATAAGGGTGCGCGTCAACAGCATCCGCGCGGCGATGACGAGGAGGAGAACGGCAAACAGCCGCCGCAGGAGCTCTTCATCGAGCGATAGGGCGGTGAAGCTGCCCAGCAGTGCTCCCAGCACGCCTCCGACGGCAAGCCCGGCCGCGTCGCGTAACGCAAGTCGCCCGTGACGGTGGTGCGTGAACGACCCGAGCGCCGCCGCTGGAATGATCACGAGCAGCGAGGTCCCCTGCGCGACGTGCTGGTCGAAGCCCGTGATCAGGACCATGGCGGGCACCATCAACACCCCGCCGCCGATGCCCAGCAGCCCAGCCAGGACTCCCGCCGTCAGACCGATCCCGATGAGCGCCGAGATCTCGGGCACCGTCATGAGACGAGCATCGTCACGGCGACCGCGATCATGAAGATCGCAAAGCCGATGCGCAGCCGGTCCTCGCCGATCCGGGCCATCAGCCTCGCGCCCACCTGGACGCCGATGATCGACCCGACCATCAGCACAGCGGCAGCCGGCAGGTTGAGGCTATCGGCCTGGCCGAAGATGACCGCCGCGACCGCGGCGATCGGGACGATCGCAGCGAGCGATGTGGCCGATGCCCGCTGCTGCGCGATGCCGGCCAGGAGCACCATGCCCGGGACCATGATGATGCCGCCCCCGACGCCGAACAGGCCGCTCAGCACCCCGGCCGCAAGGCCGATCGCGGCCAGAATCAGCAGGTTCGGGCGGACGGAGGTCGATACCATGTTCGTCATGGTAGAAGCAGTCGGTCGTTCGAGATGAGGATCGTTCGCTATCGGGGTCCCGGTGGTCCGGCATGGGGCGTGGCCGATGCATCGGACCGCGTCCGTGCCGTGGCCGGAGATGACCCGTTCGCGGGTCGCGCTGCCGGCACCGAGGTGGGCTCGCTCAGCGAGCTTGAGCTCCTCGCGCCCGCTGCACCGAGCAAGGTGATCTGCGTCGGGCGCAACTACCGCGAGCACGCTGCGGAATTCGGCAATGCGCTGCCCGACCAACCGCTCCTCTTCTGGAAGCCGCCCTCCTCGATCATCGGACCTGGCGCCGAGATCCACTATCCGTCTCTCTCGAAGCGGGTAGACCCGGAGGCGGAGCTCGTGATCGTCATCTCCCGCGAGGCCCATCGGATATCCGCCAAGCGGGCCAGCGAGGTCATCGGCGGCTACACGTGCGGCAACGATGTCACAGCGCGCGACATCCAGAAGTCCGATGATCAGTGGACCCGTGGGAAAGGGTTCGACACCTTCTGCCCAATCGGTCCCTGGATCGAGACCGAGCTTGACTCGAACGACCTGCGCGTGCGCTGCACGGTCGACGGGGAGCTGCGCCAGGAGGGTCGGACACGAGATCTGATCTTCCCGATTCCGTACCTGATCGAGTACATCACTCGCTTCACCCGGCTTCTGCCCGGCGACCTGGTCATGACCGGCACGCCGGAGGGCGTCGCGCCGATGAGCATCGGTCAGACCGTCGTCGTCGAGGTGGAGGGTATCGGGCGGTTGGAGAATCGGCTCGTCGCCGAGCCATCCTGAGCTAATGCCACGAGTTGCCGTCGTCTTCACCGGCGGTACCATCTCGATGCGGCACGAACTCGGCACGGACGGCAACATGCCGAGCCTGCGCGGCGACGAGCTGCTGGCCTCCGTGCCCGGTCTGGATGCAATCGCCGAGATTGAGCCGATCGACTGGGGCCTCGTCCCCGCCTCGCACCTCACGTTCGACCAGGTCCTCGAGGTCGGCGGCATCCTGGCGGCGCAGCTCGCGCGATCGGAGATCGACGGTGCGGTCGTGGTGCAGGGCACCGATGTCATTGAGGAAACCGCGTTTGCCTGGGACCTGCTTCCGCTGCCGCCCAAGCCGGTCGTCGTGGTCGGGGCCATGCGCTCCGCGTCGCAGGACGGCTATGACGGACCGGAGAACCTGCGCAATGCGATCGCCGCTGCCGCTGACCCCCGCCTGGCCGATCAGGGAGTGTTGGTCGCGATGGGCGGTGAACTGCACGGCGCCGATGACGTGCGCAAGACCAACACCCACGCCTACACGACCTTCCAGAGCCCGAACGCTGGTCGTCTCGGCCTCGTCGCCGATGGGCGGGTCACGGTGCTGCGTCAGCGTCGGGTGGCGCGCCTGGGGTGCGTGCCGAAGCACGCAGCGCTTCCGGTGCCGATCCTCAGCGTAGCGCTGGATGCGGGGGTTTTGCCGGTCGATCCGACAGCCGTGGGCCTGGTGGTGGCGGGGGCGGGCGGCGGAAACACGCCTCCGGCGTATCTCGACGTTGCTCGGCCTCTCATGGACGCCGGGGTACCGGTGCTGCTCACGACGCGTTGCCCATCCGGCCGTGTCATGCCCGGCTATGCATTTCCCGGCGGCAGCTCACAATGGTGGGACGCCGGCGCGATTTTCTCCGGCACCCTCGACGCCTTGAAGGCGCGGGTGCTCGTCGCCCTGGGGCTTGGCGCGGGTGCGTCGGTGGAGGAGCTCGCTGAACTGTGTGCGAGCTTCGGAGGAGGGCGGTCAGTCGAGGGGTAACAAACAGCATTACGAATTGCCGGGTCGCGCGCCTAGCCTGCCACGCGGGCCACTTCAAGCAGGTTCGGGCCGGTGCCGGGGGTGGCGGTCGATGCCACCAGCACGACAGCGGATCCCGCTGGTATCGAAGAATCCTCGCCGAGCAGCCAGGCGAGGAGATCGAGCCTGCCTTTTGGACCAGATGGAGCCATGCAGGTGGAAGCCTGCACGCCATGAACGAGCGCGAGCCTCCGCACGACCGCCTCGTGGGGTGAGAATGCATGGATCGCCACGCGCGGCCGGAGAGAGCTGAGGATGCGGGCGGTGCGCCCGCTGCGCGTGTAGCAGGCGATCGCCGCCACATCGCGGTCAGCCCGAGCGAGCGCCACGGCAGCGTAGGCGAGGGCATCGGCATCGGTGTCAGCGCTTGGCGGACGTCCTGATGGCAGGTACTCGGCGCCGGACCGTTCGCAGAGGCGGGCGATGCGGGCCGCGGCCTGTGCGGCAAGGATGGGATGCGAGCCGATGGCGGTCTCGCCCGAGAGCATGATCGCGTCTGCGCCGTCGAAGATGGCGTTGGCGACGTCGCTTGCTTCAGCGCGCGTCGGACGCGGGGAGGTGATCATCGACTCGAGCATCTGTGTCGCCACGATGGTCGGAATGCCGATATCGAGCGCCCGCCGCACGAGCTGTTTCTGCAGAATGGGAACTTCCTCGAACGGCAGCTCGACCCCGAGGTCGCCACGCGCGATCATCACCGCGGAGGCGACCTCGCAGATCGCGTCGAAGTCGTCGATGGCGGCTCGCGTCTCGATTTTGGCCACGATCGGTGGTCCAACGGGTCCGAGCAGCTCCCGCAGCTGGATCACATCAGCCGCTCGGCGTACGAACGACTGCGCGATGTAGTCGGCGCCAAGCGCGAGCGCCTCGGGAACGGCGGCGCGGTCCGCCGGGGTCAGCGCCGGTTCCGAGACCCGATCTGACGGGACGCTGACCCCGGCGTGCGACCGGATGACTCCGCCACGCACCACATCGGTCCGAACTTCGTCGGTGATCGAAGTCACCCGCAGCTCGACCGCTCCATCGGCAAGCAGGATGCGATCGCCAGCACGCACGTCGGCCGCGAGGCGCGGATACGACACATGGGCACCGTCCGCATTCCCGGAGGCGCCATCCGTCGGCCGAAGCGTGAATGCGGCACCGGTTTCGAGGGTCACGGTTTCATCCGCGAGCGTCCCCAGGCGAATCTTCGGACCGGGCAGATCGGCGAGCAGGGCGACGCGGCCGTTCCCCGCTGCTCGCACCCGTCGTGCCGCGTCGACACGGCTGGCGGTGGTGCCGTGCGAGAAATTGAGTCGCGCGATGTCCATGCCGGCGGCGACGAGCTCCTCTGCGCGATCTTCCGTGGCCGGGCCGATGGTGCAGACGAGCTTCGTGCGCCCGCCGGTCACGTCACGCCGGCCTTGTAAGCGGCTCCCGATGCGCGCCGCCGCTCGTGCTGGGAGAGGAGACGCTTGCGCAGTCGAATCGCGGTGGGGGTGACCTCGACCAGCTCATCGGCGGCGATGAACTCGATGGCGGACTCGAGGGTCAGCACGCGCGGCGGGGTGTGGATCCGGTAATCGCCGTCGGTTGCCTGCGTCCGCATCTTCGAGAGCGCCTTTGCCTTGGTTGGGTTCACGTCCATGTCTCCCGGGCGGCTGTTCTCGCCGAGGACCATGCCCTCGTAGACCTCCGTGGAGGGGGCGATGAAGAGCTCCGACCGCTCGACCAGCGACGAGAGTGCGTAGGCACGCGACTCGCCGGCTCGGTCGGATACGAGGACACCACTGGTGCGATGCGTCACTTCGCCCGCCCACGGGCCGTAGCCCTCGCCGATCTGGTGCATGAGTGCCGTCCCGCGCGTATCGGACAGGAGCTGGCCGCGGTAGCCGATCAGCCCGCGCGTGGGGATGATGAACTCCATCCGCACTCGGCCGTCGGTATCGGTGCTCATCTGCTCGAGCATTCCCTTTCGACCCGCAAGCGCTCCCTGCACGACGCCGATGTAGTCCGGCGGGATGTCGATGGTGGCGCGCTCGTATGGCTCCTGGGTCTTGCCGTCCACGGTGCGCAGGATCACTTCGGGGCGCGAGATCGTGAGCTCGAAGCCCTCGCGCCGCATCTGCTCGATAAGGACCGCCAGCTGGAGCTCGCCGCGTCCGCGGACCTCGAACGTTTCGCCTGACTCGGTCGGGTGGATCTCGATGGCCACGTTGCCGAGGACCTCGCGGTCCAGCCTCGCGCGGATCTGGCGCGAGGTCAGGAACGTGCCGTCGCGGCCGGCCATGGGCGACGAGTTCACCCCGAATGTCATCCGCAGTGTCGGGGCGTCGACGTCGAGGCGGGGGAGCGGGCGTGGATCCGCTGGATCGGTGAGCGTATCGCCGATCGTCACCTCCGGCAGGCCCGCCACCGACACGATGTCGCCCGGGCCGGCCTCGGTGATGTCGATCCGGTCGATGCCGTGCGCCGTCTGGAGCGCCGACACGGAGCCCGTGAGGGTCATGCTGCGGCCCGGCTCGACGGAGCCGTCAGTATCCTCCGGCTCCTCGCGCACGATCGTCACGCGCTGGCCCACCCGGATCGTGCCGTTGCGAATGCGCCCGACCGCCATGCGTCCGACGTACTCGTTCGCCGACAGGTTGGTGACGAGCAACTGGAGCGGATGACCCTCTTCGAAGGTCGGCGGTGGGGTGACACTCACCAAGAGGTCCAGGAGCGGATGCAGGTCAGAGCCGGGCCGGGCCAGATCAGAGGTGGCGGTTCCCGCCTTGGCGTTCGTGTAGACGACGGGGAACTCGATCTGGAACTCATCGGCGCCAAGGTCCATGAAGAGCTCGTAGACCTCGTCGAGCACCTGGGCCGGTCGCGCGTCGGATCGGTCGATCTTGTTGAGCGCCAGGATCACCGGCAGATGGCGCTGCATCGCCTTCAGAAGGACGTATCGCGTCTGTGGCAGCGGACCTTCGGCGGCATCGACCAGCAGAAGCACGGCATCGACCATGAGCAGCGCCCGCTCCACCTCGCCACCGAAATCGGCGTGGCCGGGCGTATCGACGATGTTGAGGCGGACGCCGTCGTAGTCGACCGTCGTCTGCTTGGCGAGGATGGTGATCCCCTTCTCGCGCTCGAGGTCGCCGGAGTCGAGGACGCGGTCAACGACCGTCTCGTTAGCGCGGAAGGTTCCGGTCTGGCGCAGCATGCCGTCCACGAGGGTGGTCTTGCCGTGGTCGACGTGCGCGATGATCGCGACGTTGCGCAGGTCGTTGCGGATGGAAGTGGTCATCGTGGCAGATGCGGCCCTCGTGCGCAGGTCGCGCACCGGAAGTACCACCGCGCATCGGTCCCTACTGTCCATGGGAAGTACCGAGCGCTACCCGTACGGTGATGGCGCATGAACGGCTCGCCCGCCGGCCTGCCTTCAGCCCTCATCTCACCGGAGCTTACTCTTGTCTCGCCTGTTTCACGCCGCCCTGGCCACTCTGAGCCTGGTGGCGGTTCTCGGTCTGCCCACCACCGTCCACGCCGCATCGCCCACCAAGGTCGCCATCATCGTCGGACCGGTCGGTGCCCTCACGCCAACCTACCTGGCACTCGCCGATGCCGCCGCCGCCGCGGCGGAGCAGCAGGGTGCCGTCGTCGCCAGGGCCTACTCCCCGAATGCATCGCCCGCAAACGTGCTGACGGCGGTCGCCGGCGCGCATGTCGTCATCTATTTCGGCCACGGCTACGGACATCCGAGCCCCTATGGCGGCCTCAACACAGCACGTCAGAATGGCTGGGCGCTCCAGGGTCCGGGGGCGCACGGGACCCACGGTGACGTCGGTGCGGAGCTCCAGTACCTCGGCGAGGACTGGATCGTCGCCAACGCGCGCCCGGCGCCGGGCTTCGTCATGATCTATTCGAACACCTGTTATGCGCCTGGCGCTTCGGAGGGCGGCCACGAGCCCGCCTCCGCGTCGGTGGCCGCGCAACGCGTGGCCTATTACTCGCGCAAGGTCTTCGCGATGGGCGGGTCTGCCTACTTCGCCACCGACTTTGATCGCGGTGCCGCGGACCTCGTGGGGCGCCTCCTGGCCAACCGTGGCGCAACCTTCGGGACCGCCTTCGCTTCTGACCCTCGCTTCGTTTCATCGGCGCTGACGTGGCAGGCTCATCCGTTTTCCGCCGGCCAGTCGATCTGGCTGCACCGCACGAAGTACACCGACGGCCCGCCGAACTACTGGTACGCCTTCGCCGGGAATCCGGACCTCACGCCCCTCCTCGGTTGGGATCGCACGGCACCGACCGCGACGCTCGTGTCACCCGCGGCGGGGGCCAGCGAGGTGGGTCCCGGTGCGACCTTCTCGATCCGACTGAGCGAGCTGGTGACCGGCATCGGCGCCGGCTCGGTGTCACTCCAGGGCGGCACCGGCGAGCCCGTGGCCGCTTCCGTCGCCTACGACGCGTCCTCCGGGCTGGTCTCCATCGACCCCGAGGCGCCGCTGGCGCTGAGCAGCCGCTATTCGGTGGTGACCGGAGATGGAATCCTCGACGCGGCCGGCCGCCCGTTGGCCGCAGCCACGTGGAGCTTCTCGACTCGTCTCGATGCGGATCCGCTTTCGAGCGATTTTCGCGTGGCGCTCGATGCTGGCAGCCATCAGCTGCTGCGCTTCACGCCAGATGGGGCCGTGTCCGAGACGCGAACGCTCGACGTCGCTGATCGGCGCTACGTCACCGCGGATCTCCGCGCCCGCCTCCCGGGTCGCGACGGCTCGTGGCTGCGCCTCGACGATCCCGCGCTTGGACCCTGGTGGGTTGCCGAATCCAGCACGGCACATGGGCTCGGCCAGGTCGAGGAAGCCCTGCTCGTGGCCGGTACGCGGGTCACCCTCCCGCCGGTGGAGCACTCTCTCCACGAATTCAATGCGAGCGGCCTGTCGACGGATAACGAAGGAGACCTTGCCGGCGGGCGCAGCGTGACCGTCGATCGGCGCCGCGTCCACGACGGACGTACCTTCCTGCGGCTTGCCGACACCGAGGGCTCGGGTTCCTGGATCGAGACCAATCCCAGCCTCGCGCCGACCGAATCTGCAGCACGCCGTGTCCTGTCGATCAGGCCACGCGCGGCGGAGGCGCGGCTGGTGGCGGCAGCGGGCGAACACGTCATCTTTCGCTTCGACGCAGCCGGACGTGTCATCGACCGGCGTAAGGTCTCGCGCGCCGATCTCATGGGACAGGTGCTCACCACCATGGAGAGCCGGGTCATCGGCGGCGCCCCGTTCGCGATCATCGATTCGGGTGAGCTTTCGGGATGGGCCATGCGCGAGGGACCCGATCTCCTCACCCTCCCGATCGCGAGGGCGGTGGACTCCGCGGACTGACGCCTCGCCGCGCGGGCATGGGATCTGCCCTAGGATCGCTCCAGGAACCCAATATCAACTGGAGTCTTTGCATGACAGCCCCCCTCAGCGCGAATGCGCTCGCCTTTTTAGACGAGGTGATGCCCGTCTTCATCGGAACGAAACGCAGCGACGGCACCGTCCAGATGAACCCAATCTGGTACGAGTTCCGAGACGATGAGGTCTGGCTCAATGCCGCGACGAGCCGGGCCTGGGGCAAGCGCCTCAAGGCCGGATCGGCCGTCACCCTGCTTTTCGTGGATCCATCCGACCAGTGGCGCTGGGCGCAGGTGCAGGGCGAGGTGATCGCCAGGACAGCGGAGGGAGGCGAGGAGCATATCGACCGCCTTTCGCGCCGATACCTGGGCCGTGACTATGCGTTCCACGACGACAACGATCCCCGTCTTGTGATTCGCGTTCGTCCCACGCGCATCACCGGCAGCATCGACGAGCGGGCCGCCTGAGACGGCCTGCCCCCTGTCAGCCTTGCCGGTGGCACCCAGCCTGACCGATGCGCTGCGTGAGCTGAGTGACGCTCTCGCTCGGCGAGTGGCGAGCGCCCCGGGTCCCAACCGCGCCGCCCGCGCCGAACGCCTGCGGCGACATGTTGACGACTACCTGCGGCCGCGGGCACAGGACGCAGATGCCCCATTGGTGGTCGTGCTGCTCGGTTCGACGGGGAGCGGCAAGTCCAGCCTCTTCAATGCCCTCGCCGGGCGCGACATCAGCCCATCCGGGGTCCTGCGTCCGACCACCCGGCGACCCGTGGCACTCGCGCATCCAGGGGACAGCGGCCCGCATTTGCTGCCCGGTCTCTCGGCGCGCGGCGCGCTCGAGCTCGTCGCCGACCCCGTCATCGGACGCGGCCTGGTGCTCGTCGACGCACCAGACTTCGACAGCGTGGAGCTGGCCAACCGCGCACTCGCGGTTGAGCTCCTCGAGGCAGCCGATCTGGTCGTCTTTGTCACCACCGCGACTCGCTACGCCGATCAGGTGCCATGGACCATGCTCGAACGGGCACGGCAGCGCGGCGTCCCGCTGCTTGCCATCCTCAACCGGCTGCCACCAGAGGCCGATGACGCCGATGCCGTTGTCGCCGATTACGCCGCCATGCTTCAGCACGGCCGCCTCGGGGACGCCGGAGCATTCGGCGCGCTCGAGGTCGTCCCTGTCGCCGAGGGTGCCCTGGAGCCGGGGCGGGATGCGCTGTCCGTCGATGCCGTGGAGCCGATTCGCGATGCCCTGACGCGGCTCACCGAGGACGAGTCCACTCGTCGTGAGCTGACGCGTCGCAGCCTGGGCGCCGCGCTCGATGGTCTTCCTCCGGCAGTGGAGGAGGTCGCACGCGAGGTCGACGAGGAGCGTGCCGCCACGGCGATGCTGCTCGATGTCGCCGAGCGAGCGTACGCGGACCGGCGACAAGCGCTCGGTGACGAGCTAGGACGTGGGACCTTCATGCGGGTCGAGGTGCTCCGTCAGTGGCAGGAGTTTGTCGGCGCCGGCCAAGTGGCTCGCATCCTCGCGCAGGGCATTGGTCGGGTGGCGGCCGGCCTCCGCTCGCTCATCCGTCCCGGGCCGCCGGCACCGGCGATCGAGGTCCGAGAGGCGGCGTTCGCCGACCTGGTCGCCCTCGCCGTTCAACACGCCGACGCGGCCGCGCGGCGAACGGCCACCACCTGGATCGATGACACCTACGGCGCGGCTGCCCTGGCTGAACGGGCGGCGCTGTGGGGCGCCACGCCGAAGCTCGGCGATCGCTTGGGCTTGGACCTTGATGTCTGGGCCGCCGGCATCGGCGAGCAGATCCGTGCCATGGGGGAGCAGCGAAAGGGCTGGGCGCAGGTGGCGAGCATCGGCGTCAATGCGGTCGGCACGAGCGCCATCCTCGCGGTATTCGTGCATACCGGAGGTTTGACCGGCGCCGAGGTCGGGATCACCGCGGCCACCGCCGTGGTCAACCAGAAGCTTCTCGAGGCCGTCTTCGGCGAGGCGAACGTTGCCGCCTTCGTCTCCCGCGCCCGCGCGGACCTCGGCGGAATCCTCGATGCAGTATTCGCCGATGAGCGGGATCGGTTCGGCAGCGCGCTCGGAGGGCTTCCGCCGGACGATGACCTCGGTACGGCCCTGCGCGACGCCGCTCGCCAGGCCTCCCGTTTCGACGTGTCATGACCCTCGATGACGCCATCGAACGGCTGCGCGCCGCAACGGCCGCTGCTCGGGAGATCGGGCTTGACGATGAGGCAACCCGCGCCGATGCCGTGCTCGTGCGAGCACGTGAGCGCTCGGGATTCAGTGGCGCCGTCTACGTGCTGGCCCTGGCCGGCGGCACCGGCGTCGGCAAGTCGTCACTGCTCAACGCGCTCGCGCGTCGCACGGTGAGCGCCGTGCGGGCGGTCCGACCGACCACCAACCAGCCGCTCGCGTGGGTGGCGGATGCTCGCCGCGACGAGCTGGAGCCGCTCCTCGCCTGGCTCGGCGTTCGGCACGTCGCGACCCATGCCGAGGAAAACCTGGAGGGGGTCGCGATCCTGGACCTGCCGGACGTCGACAGCGTGCGCACCGAACACCGCGCCACCGTTGACGCGCTCCTGCCGCGCATCGATGCCGTGGCCTGGGTGCTGGACCCTGAGAAGTACGACGATTCGCGGCTGCATGCATATCTTCGTGGGATGGCGCCGCATGCCGCGCGACTGCGGTTCATCCTCAACAAGGCGGATCGGCTGACCGAAACACAGGGCGCGGAGCTAACCGAGGATCTTCGGCGGCGGCTCTCCGAATCGGGCATCAGCGACGCGCGTGTCGACGCTGTCTCGGCGTCCACTGGATACGGCATCGACGCCCTGCGTGCGGGCCTCGCCCGCGAGGCGGATGCCAAGGCCCTCGTGGCGGCGAAGCTGACGACCGACGCGCTGGAGGCGGTGGATCTCCTTGCGCGTGCGGTTGGCCTTCCGCCGGACGCTGCGTACCGGCCGCTGATCGACGAGGATCGGCGTGCCGATGCCCTGCGGTCGTCCGTTGACGGGGCACTCGCCCTGATCGATCCACCCGGCGTGGCGCGGCAGGTCCGGCTGGCGGTCCTCGGCCGGGCGCGTCGGTCCGGTGGCTCGATGCTGGGGCGGGTTGTTGTGCTCCTCGGTTGGTTGACCGGGCAGAGTCGGCGCAGCGCCGATCCGGCTGCATACCTGCGCGACTGGCGGCGTCGCGGCTCGCTCGGTCGCGCGCTCAATCCCGTGCATGCTGTGCTCGTCGAGGCAGCGGCCGGCGTGCCATCCGGCTCGCGTCCAGTGCTCGCCGCGGCGCTGCGCGCTGACGAGCTCGAGGCCGATCTGACTCGGGCCATCGACGGCGCTGCTCGTGATGCGGTTGCCGATCTCCACATTCGGGGCTCCCTCCTGTGGCCGATCGTGGGCGCCGTCCAGCTCGTCATCGGCGCGATCTTCGCCTTCGCCGTCGCCTGGTACGTCACCCTGTTCGTCTCGCAGGGCCAGGTGCCGGTGGCTACGACCGATGCACCTCTGCTGGGCCCGGTCCCGCTGCCGCTCGTGCTGCTCGTGGGATCACTCGTCGCCAGCGCCGCGCTCGGCCTGCTGCTCTCGCTGCATGCGGGCTGGATCGGTCGACGCATAGCCAGCCGGGTCTCGCAGCGAGTTCGGTCCGAGGTGGGCTCGTCCGTGGCCGAGGCCGGCTTCGGGCGGCTCGATCGCGTGGAGCGGGCTCGTCGAACGATCGGCGGAATGACGTAACACAATCACGACGCCTGCTCAATCCGCAGTTGACGGAGCGCGCGTAGCGTCATGGTGAAGATCCAATCGAGCGCATTCATCATGCTCCGTCGCGAACCAAGCCACGTCACCACCGTCTCGGACCGGGAGCTCGGCATCGCGGCCGTGCTGCTCCTGATCGGCATCGCGCTGACGACCCTCGTCATCCCCGGCTTCTTCTGAGCCCGATCAGCCCTTTGGTGGAAACATCCGTGGACGACCTGTGGACAGTCCGCCGTCCGCGTCACGGATTCGGGGATAAGTGGTCTTGCGTGCCTTCTCGGCGGCAGCCGATACTTTGGTCGTCCCGGAGGGGCAAGCGACATCGGATCACACGACTTCGGTTATGAGTTCCGGTACCGGCAACGATGGCTTCGGTCATCGCGGTTGGACGTCTTGTTCCTTCGGGACATTTCGCTGTGCCGTGCCGAACGCAAGGTATCGCGGTGTGCATGGGGTGCACCTAACTACGAACGTTGGGCCTCCTGTCAGTCCGTTGCGGGCCAGATCCGACCAGATCGTGCGTCTGGCGCGCATTCCGGGGCCGAACCGCGGGCCACTTCGTCGTTCCGTGCATGCGGTGCACCTACGGGGTAATTCTACGAGGCCGAACGCTCAATGCGGGCGGCGTCGATCTCATCGGCGGAGCGCAGGTGATGGACCGCCGTGATTCCCTCCTCGGCGAGCGTGGAACGTGAATCGCTCAGCCAGCGGTGCTGACGACGCAGCGCGCTCGCAGGGGGTCGTGGTGCGGGACGTGCGGCGTTGCGCTCGAGAGCCACTGCCAGGGGTAGGTCCAGGACGATGGCAACGGTCGAACGGCGGTGGCGCCGGGCCACGGCGATGATCTCAGCGCGCGCCCAATCCTCGACATTCGTCGCATCGATGACGGTGAGGCGGCCACGGCGTAAGCGCAGGACCAGCACGCGGTGGAGCAGGTCGAAGGCGTCGTCGGTCGCTCCCTGCGACGTAGGATCGTCAGTGATCATCGCTCGCAGCGCATCTGACGACAGGATCTCGGTGGCGGAGAAGTGGCGTCGAGCGAAGGTGCTCTTTCCGCTGGCCGCCACACCGATCAGAAGGACCAATCCGTCGGCGGGGATCGTAAGAGCGGCGGAAACGGACCGACGGCCGAGTTCGTCGACGGTCAGCCCTGTGCGTCGCAGTCCGGGCACATCTCCGACTCGGGGATCGGCGCTGTCGGCTGACCCGTCGCGCGCGGGAGCGCGCGCCCGCAGATGGTCAAGCCGGGCTCGCCGACCAGATGGACCTTGCTGAAGTGGCGATCCGGCAGCCGCCACGTCACATAGCGGCGCTGAGAAGTGGGGGTCGAGGACACAGAGCGGGACTCCATATGCAGGGGTTGATTGTGTCAGAAATGACCTCCTTCCACAAACGCTCCCCGATCTGGCAGCATGGTCCGTACAGCATGAAACGGATCGGAATTCTCACCGGCGGCGGCGACGTCCCCGGCCTCAACTCGGTCATCAAGAGCGTGGTCTACCGGTCGAGCGAGGTCGGCTGGCATGCTCTCGGCATTCGCCGTGGCTGGCAGGGCCTGACGCACGCGGACACGCGCCGAGAGGATGGCGGAGGCTTTCTCCGCCCGTTGGACCGGGTCAGCACGCGGGCGATCGACCGAACGGGGGGGACGGTGCTGCACACCTCGCGCACCAGTCCGTCGTCGATGGGTCGCAGCGCGCTCCCTGAGCACCTGGATTCGTCGCGCATCGACAGCCTCGAGATCGAAGGCGGCCGCTACGATCTGACTCCGCTGGTGCTGGAGAACCTGGAGCGACTCGAGGTCGATGCCCTGGTGGCCATTGGCGGTGACGACACGCTCAGCTATGCAGCGCGCCTCGGACGCGAGGGCTTTCCGGTCATCGCCATCCCCAAGACGATGGATAACGATGTGCATGGCACCGAGTACTGCATCGGCTTTTCGACGGCGGTCACCCGCGCCAAGGAGCTCATCAACCGTCAGCGCACGACCCTCGGCAGCCACGAGCGCATCGGCGTCTTCCGCATCTTCGGGCGCAACGCCGGCTACACGGCCTGGTACGCCGCCTACGTGACGAGCTCGCGGTGCGTCATTCCGGAGGCGCCGTTCGACCTGGACGCGCTGGCGGAGATCCTGGCCGATGATCGCCGCCTGAACCCGTCGGGCTACGCATTCGTCATCGCCAGCGAGGGTGCAATCTGGCGCGGAGGTGAGCTTGTTGAGGTCGGGGACTCGGACGCGTATGGACACCGACACAAGGCCGATGTCGGCGAGGCCCTCGCCGACGAGCTGAAGCGCCGGACCGGCGTCGAGACCGTGCACTCCGACCTCACCTATGACCTGCGCTCCGGTGATCCCGATGCACTGGATCAGATGGTGGCGATCACGTTTGCGAACGTGGCCGTCGACCTGCTGGCGGACGGCCAATTCGGTCGCATGGTGGCCATCCGCGACGGCAAGTACTCACATGCGCCGCTTCCCGAGCGGTCCCTGGGTGCGCGGACGCTGGACGTGGACGCCATGTACAACGTCGGCCGCTTCCGACCGCGTTACGAGGCCAAGCTCGGCTCACCGCTGCTGTTGGGGCCGGCGGTCATCGGGTGAGCGGCGTCGAAGGCGCCTTTACGCCCGAGCGGCGTCTGCTGACGATCGGCCTGATCGGCCTCGTCACGGCCGCCGCCTTCGAGGGCATGGCCGTGCCCACGATCCTGCCGGCCATGGTCGAGGATCTCGGTGGGCTCGACCTCTACGGCTGGACATTCAGCGCGTTCTGGCTGACGAACATCATCGGC